>JAUWMO010000089.1 GCA_030613125.1 Bacteroidota bacterium
ACATCATGAAATTTCTGGCTACACAAATATCTCCTTCTACATATGTGAATATTATGGCACAATACAGGCCTTGTTATAAAGCTAAGGAGATAACTGAACTTTCCCGCCCAATTACCATATCTGAGTTTAAAGAAGCTCTGGAGGCAGCCAGAAGGAATGGTTTAACCAGGTTAGACATGTAGGCCGGATGGGTGAAAAATTGGAACAGTTAGTTTTTGATATGTAAGAGCCTGGTTCGTCGAAATGAAAGAATAAATTTCATAATAATAAAGCAATACAAATGAATAAGATAACAAAAATTCACATCATAATACTCATGGCGATTATCAGTATGTCGTCAAGAGCGCAAATCACTATGTCGGAACCGGGAAACTATGTAGAAATCCTGCCAACTGATTCGGAGGATGAAATAATAAGAAAAGCCGCCAGCGTCACACCGAGTGCGAGGCAAATGGCCTGGCAGAAAATGGAACTGACAGCCTTTCTTGTCTTTGGGATCAATACGTTTACAAACAGGGAATGGGGCAATGGAAAAGAAGACCCGCAGCTTTTTAATCCCGAAAAATTAGATGCTGGCCAATGGGTAAAAATATGTAAAGATGCCGGCATGAAACTTGTAATCCTTACTGCGAAACATCACGATGGTTTTTGTCTTTGGCCAAGTAAATATACCAATCACTCAGTTAAGAGCAGCCCCTGGAAAAATGGAAAAGGTGATGTGGTAAAAGAGCTGGCAAATGCCTGCAGGGAACATGGAATAAAGCTTGGTATTTACCTCTCACCCTGGGATATGAATAGTGCCTTCTATGGTACGGATGAATACAATGATTATTTTGTAAATCAACTGACGGAATTATTGACGAACTATGGAGAAGTGGCTGAAGTGTGGTTCGACGGGGCAAACGGAGAAGGTCCAAATGGTAAAAAACAAGTCTACGACTGGCAGAGGTATTACAAAACAATCAGACGCTTACAACCCAATGCCGTAATTGCCATTGTAGGGCCGGATGTACGCTGGGTAGGTACAGAATCTGGTTATGGCAGGGATACTGAGTGGAGTGTGGTGCCTGCCAATACACAGGATGAGGATGAAATTGTAGCACGGTCGCAGCAGCAGGCAGACACCTTCAGGCCGACAGTGGATGCTATGGCAAAAGACCTTGGCAGCCGGGAAAAACTTTTCGGCGCCAATAGGTTGGTATGGTATCCATCTGAAGTTGATGTTTCTATCAGGCCAGGGTGGTATTACCACAAGGATCAGGATGGGAAGGTAAAGAGCGTAGAAAAGCTTCTGGATATATATTATAGCTCGATTGGTAAAAATTCGTTGCTTTTAATGAATATACCCCCGGACACAAGGGGCTTGATCCATGAAAACGATGTAGACACATTGAAAAAATGGAAAAAGGTCATCCACCAGACTTTCAAAGTGAACCTGGCCGCCAATGCCAGGATCAAACACATAAGACCTAAATCCGAATCGCAAGCAAAATCACTGATCGATGGTGATTATGAGACGTACTGGATGACAAAAGATGAAACACCAACATTTGAAATTACCCTGGAGGGTGAAAAAACTTTTGACCGCTTATTGCTACAGGAGAAAATTACCATTGGCCAGCGGGTAGAAAAATTCAAATTCGAAGCAAAAATCAATGGCAATTGGAAGCACATCACAGATGGAACGACAATCGGTTATAAACGATTGCTCCGGTTTTCCGAAATTACTACAGATAAGGTGCGGTTGACCATTTTACAATCCCGGGCAAACCCTGCCCTGGCAGAATTCGGGCTTTATAAATCTGCTTCAGAGAGTAAATTCTTTTAGAACTTCAAATGCCTGTCGTCGTCCTTCTTCATACATTTTCCGAAGCCTTGCCTTATTTACGTCATAAACTGATTCCATCACCCTGGGGAGGAAAATTTTTGTTTGATTTATTGACCGGATTTCACAAATTTTATTTTCCAGAATCTCATCAGTTTTTGAGATTTCAACATTAGTAATATCCATTATACGTTCAAGGATTTTAAGAATGTTTTTATCACTGAATTTTTCAGGTAACAGCTTAAAATCCTCTGGTCTGGAATAAATGGAAACCGTTTCACTTATATCTGGGTAATTTTCAAGTATCCAGGGAGTTGCAATATGGTCTCTAATTCTGCGGAAAAATTATAGAAATTACACTTCCCTCGCCTGGTTTACTTCGTACTGATATATCACCCCCGTTCCTTTTAACTAATTCTTTACATAGAATCAAACCAAATCCACTTCCAGTCTCTCCGTTCGTCCCTTTTGTCAATTTAGTACTACCTATTTCAAACAATCCGCCAATATTCTCTTTGGGTATTCCAATTCCTGTATCTTTAATACTAATCAATACTGAATTTGTAGTACCCTCAATACCATCAATCTCAATCTTACCACCTTCAGAAGTAAACTTGACGGCATTACTGATCAGATTATCCAGAATACTTTCTAACATAAACCGGTCTGCATATACTTCAAGGTCCTTGGGAATATACCATTTAAGTTCAATATGCTTCTCTTTAATGGATTCTTTGTAATTATCAATTTGCTTATTGAAAAGATCAGACAGGTTAATACGCTCCTTATTCAGAGGGATATCCCCGCTTTTAGAACTTGCCCATTGTAGTAAATTATCAAACAGTTTATAATTATTTCTTGAATGCCTTGCCAAAACCTTCAAGGCAGACATAATATCATCATCTTCCAAATCAGTATAACTCTCAGTGAACGTTTCAATAATCGAGGCCATTGTTGTAAAAGAATTCTTCAGATCGTGACTTATAAAAAAAAGTAACTTGTCATTTGTCCGGTTTAATTCATTCAGCTGCAAATTCTGTTCTTCTATTTTCTGATTCTTGGTTGTTAATTCTGCATTTAATTGACTTAATTTATCAACATTTCTTTTCAGGAATTCCTTCTCCTTTTGTTCAATAGTAAGTTTAATTTCTGATTCCTTTTTTTTCAATAAAATTTTTGTTTGTCTTCCAATATACCTGTAAACCATATCAGGCACTTGTAAAAAAAAGATCCCCAATATTAAAAAATATGCAGATTTGTAGGTATGACCCATTATATCACTTGAAATTACCTGTTGAACAAGATCCTTGTCAATTGCATTTACTCTTAAATAATAATTTAAATTAAATAATAATATACTCAGAAATGTTGCATAGATTATCAGTTTTTTATCATACCTCAGAACAGATAAGAACATTAATATTGGATATATAAATATTGAAGCAGTTGTAGATACAGCAATCTCAGAAAAGTAGATTGAATTAATATATATGTGAACAGTAAGAAGGAGGATATCGATCGTCACTGAGAAATAACGCAGAAAATAATATTTTTTTCCGGATTTTATTAAATATCCAAGATAGAGATTGTAAAATAAAAAAATACCAGCTGGTATTAATGACAACAAAGCTTCTCTATGATGACCTTTAAGAAAAGTTACAACAATAAAGGTCATAACTACAATTATCAGGATCCACCTGAATTTTAATGCAACCTTCTCTCCCTTTAGCGCCTCATCCTTAAATAAATAGGTATCAATATCCATTTTGTTAGGTAAATTGATAAGGATTAATACACAAGGTTTATAAGAATTCTATCTTATTGACCTGGTACAACAAATTTTTCTTGATGGATTTAATAAAAACAGGGGTAAGTCAGGTTCAAATATTAAACGCAAATTCTTGTTTAATCGTATAAAGATACAAAATAAAACTAACCAATTTAGTTGATAAAAATTAAAATGTGTTAAAATGTGTGGAATTGTTGCAATTTTATTACATGTAGTACAATTATTTGACAACCAATGATATGAGCACCACTAATAAATAACGCTCGATTACGAGTGAATGCCCTGTAGACGCAGGACGGGAAAGTCGTGCCTCGTCCGCCGACTATGCGGATCAGGGTACGATTATGGGCACGATCCGCCTGGCAGAGAGTTGATGGTTAATACTTATACTTCACTTTCCTTCAGACGTTCAGCATTTTCAGCCATCTGTAGTTTATTTATCAGTTCCTGGATCTCACCATTCAAAACAGCCGAAAGGTTGTACATGGTATAATTAATTCTATGGTCTGTAACCCTTCCCTGAGGATAATTATAGGTCCGTATCTTTGCTGACCTGTCTCCTGTGGAAACCATTGTTTTCCGTTTGGATGCAATTTCACTCATGTATTTTTGATACTCAAGGTCATATAGGCGGGTCCTGAGCTCAGCCATGGCTTTATCAAGATTCTTCAACTGTGATTTCTGATCCTGGCAGGTTACTACTATCCCGGTAGGAATATGGGTTAACCGTATAGCAGAGTATGTTGTGTTTACCGATTGTCCTCCTGGACCTGAAGAGCAATAAGTATCCTTCCTTATATCATCCTGTTTTATCTCTATATCAAACTCTTCTGCTTCAGGAAGAACAGCTACAGAAGCAGCTGAAGTATGTACTCTCCCCTGGGTCTCAGTTTGAGGCACTCTCTGAACCCTGTGAACACCGGATTCATACTTCATGATGCCATAAACCCCTTTGCCTTTAACCTTAAAAACAATTTCTTTGTAACCACCAACAGTACCTTCGGTGAAACTATTCAGCTCATTTTTCCATCCTTTGTTCTCACAAAATTTAGTATACATTCTATAAAGATCACCTGCAAAAATACTTGCCTCATCACCACCTGTTCCGGCACGTATTTCAACCATTGCATTCTTGGTATCTTCAGGATCGGCAGGGATAAGCAGAAGTTTTATCTGCTCCTCCATCGGGATCACTTTTTCATTCAATTCTTCGAGTTCGCCCTTGGCCATTTCACGCAGTTCTTCATCCTTTTCAGTACTTAATATCTCCTTAGCAGACTGAATATTACTGAGCACATTCTTGTATTCCATGTAAGCCTGGATCACTGGTTCCAGTTCTTTAAACTCCTTGCTTAGTTTTATATACCTCTTCATGTCCGCAATGATATCCGGATCGGTAATCAACTGTGCGATATCATCAAAACGCTGTTTAACCCCCTCAAGTTTGTCTATGATCAAGTTTGAATTCATTCTGCATCTCTTTTTTCCGACGCAAAGGTAAAAATTTAATAATGGAAAATCCCAGACTCAGTCTTAATGGACAGGGTTTTTCCCTTTGCTGGTTTACAGTGTCCGATTACCCTGGCATCTACTCCAAACTCCTTTGAAATGGAAATAACATCATTTGCATGTTTCTGCGGAAGATATATCTCAAACCTATGTCCCATATTATAAACTTTGTACATTTCCTGATTTGAGGTTCCTGATTGTTTCTGTATAATCCGGAATAAGGGTGGTACCGGAAACATATTATCTTTTATTACATGCAGGTTTTTAATAAAATTTAAGATCTTGGTCTGTGCGCCACCTGAACAATGCACAAGTCCATGTATAGCCGGACGGAAATTCTTAAGTATCTTTAACAATACAGGAGCGTATGTTCGTGTTGGTGACAAAATCAGTTTCCCGGCAGAAATTCCAAGATCTTCAATGTCTTCCGTCAGTTTCAATTCACCTGTATAAACCAGGTCTTCCGGGATTTGGGGATCATAACTCTCAGGAAATTTACCAGCCAGGTAATAATGAAAAACATCATGCCTTGCAGAAGTCAGGCCATTACTTCCTATCCCACTGTTATATTCACTTTCGTAAGTTGACTGACCTGCAGAGGAAAGTCCTACTATGACATCATCTGGTTGAATATTTTCATTGTTGATCACCTTAGATCTTTTCATTCTGCACGTAACAGTTGAATCCACAATGATTGTCCTAACCAGATCACCTACATCAGCAGTCTCCCCACCTGTTGAATAAACAGATACTCCCATACTTCTTAATTCTTCAAGAACTTCTTCTGTCCCATTGATAATAGCCGAGATAACTTCGCCCGGAATCAGATTCTTATTACGCCCAATGGTTGATGATAAAAGAATATTACCTGTTGCGCCCACACATAGAAGATCATCTATATTCATAACTATAGCATCCTGGGCAATCCCCTTCCAGACATTCAGATCACCGGTCTCTTTCCAATACATATAGGCAAGTGAAGATTTAGTCCCTGCGCCATCCGCATGCATGATATTACAATACTCAGGATCTCCGCCCAGGATATCCGGAACAATCTTGCAAAAAGCCATAGGAAAGAGTCCTTTATCTGCCTTTGAAATGGCCAGATGAACATCTTCTTTTGAGGAAGAAACCCCTCTACGGGTATATCTGTTATCCATCTGTTAATCTGAATTCATTTTTGATTAACCAGGTTCCAGGTAAAACTAAGTTCCTTAAAGTATAAAAAACAATACAGAGTTTTATTTATCACCTTACCTCTCCTCTACAGGAACATAATCAGTCCTGAGCACTGTCATTTCAGTTCTTCTGTTTAGCTGATGTGCAATTTCCTGCTCCTCCTGTGTACTAAGAGAATTAATAAACCTCTCATTCAACACATCTCCCTCCTTCAGGAATAAGTACAATTTGGCTGTTTTTACATCCAGAACTTTCGGTTGTGATTCACCGTAGCCCTTTGCAGTAAGTCTGTCAGCAGCAATTTCTTTACTTATAAGATAGTCAATAACTGACTGAGCCCTTCTTTGTGAAAGCTGCAGGTTGAATTCTTCAGTGTCCCTGATATCAGTATGCGAACCCAATTCAATTGTTATATTCGGGTTATCGTTCAGTACTTCTACCAAACGGTCGAGGGCGACCATAGATTCCGGCCTCAAATCCCATTTTGCAAAGTCATAGAAAATATTAGGTAATTCTATCGGTTTGTCTATTGCTGCAAGTTCAAGGGTAATTCGAAAGTCCTTGCTTTTGGGTTGACCCTTGGTAGTCTCTCTCCCTTTGGTATTGAGATAGCCAGGTTTTGATGCCAGGAAAATATAGTCAGTATTTGGCTTAAGCATGAACTTGAAAGTTCCATTATTAGCAGTCTCATTTTCAAGTGTGATACCATCACTACCAATAAGCTTAACTTTTGCTTTAGGGATTACCACTTCTGTTTGTCTGTCAATAACAATTCCTTCGATATTAAATTTTAAAGGAGGAAGTGAAAATGCAAAAATATCATCATTAACCCGGCCTTTCCTTGTTGAACTAAAATACCCTCTTTCTGATTCATTCTCAAATACAATTCCAAAGTCATCTGCCGAAGAATTTATGGGATATCTCATATTTTCTATAATCCATCTTCCACCCGATTGCTTCGTAGCTTTAAATATATCAAGACCACCCATGCCCATGTGCCGGTCAGATGAGAAATAAATTGCTCCATCCATGTGAAGGTAGGGAAATAATTCATTGCCATCTGTATTTATATCAGGACCCATATTTACAGGATTTCCCCAATCGCTTGAACGATCATTGCGGGTTACCATCCAGATATCTTTTCCACCATGTCCTCCTGCCATATTAGAAACAAAAAGGAGAGTCAGGTCGTCATATGAGATTGCGGGATGTGCCGCTACAAGGCTGTCAGGGAGGACATTAAGGGGTTCAGGCCTGTCCCATCCATCCATAGTTCTTTTTGCTGATAATATCTGGCATCCAAGCTTTTTTCTTTTACTTACCTCACATCTTGTAAAATACAGAGTATTATAATCTGATGAAAGGGAGGGTGTACCCTCTTCAAATTCAGTGTTTATTTCCGAATTAAGAGGAACCGGTACGCTCCACTTTCCTTTCCTATCCATTTTCGTAATAAAAATATCAGCAAAATTTTGTCCGGTCGCACCGTGTGTTTTGTTTCCTGCGGCATCATCTCTTGAGGAGGTAAAATACAGAACCTTATAGTCATCCCGTGCATAAGCAGGACTAAAATCACGGTTCCTGGAATTAACATATTTCATATCAACAACCTCATAACCTACAGAGTTACCTATCCATGTTAATGATATTTCACAGGAGGTTATTCCTTCGTTTCCGCGTGGATCATCGGGCACTAATTCTTTATATCTTTTAAATTCTGTAATGGCCTCATCATACTTATCATTCTTCTTCATCGTTTCAGCATAATAAAGAACTACAATGGGATCGGGGTAATCACGGCCAACAGCCTTTTTATACCATAATTCTGCTTTTTCAGGTGCATTGGTAAGCCTATAGCATTCAGCAATTTTATAAACAACCTCAGTTTTCAAAGGTTTATTCTGTATGGCTGCATAAGCATCTTTGTAAAGATCTATGGCATCAAAATATTCTCCTGCTTCAAAAGCAGCATCGGCTTTCTGCAATCTTTTTTTCTGGCCAGATACAGACTGAGCCGATACAAACAGAACAAGAATTAATACTAACAGGACTTGAGTATATCTCATGCTTTTTTTCCTTTTTAACGGAAAGGTAAAAGTAAATATTTTTTATCTGATATTAAATATTACAACATTTAAAAAGATTATATATCATTAACGGGTAAACAGGAGTTCCCTGTACTTTGGAAGAGGCCAAATTTCATTATCAACCGTTAATTCCAATTTATCAATATGATATCTTATTTTATCAAAATAGGGTCTGACATTCTTTTCATATTCAAATGCTTTTTCTTTCTCGTCACCAATTAAATTGGCTTTTTTCCTCGCATCTATCATGTCTTTAACCAGTTGCTTTATAATTGAAACGTGTGATGATATTTCTTTTATAAGTTCTATTCGCGCTGATACCAGTTCTTTAAACTCACTTGTTGTAAAAATATCTTTCAGCCCACGCACATTTTCAATTAATGTATTTTGATAAATAATGGCCGTTGGGACAATATGGTTTATTGCCAGAGCTCCAAGAACTCTTGCTTCAATCTGTATTATTTTTGTAAACTTCTCATATTCAACCTCAACCCGGCCTTCAAGTTCTTTCTCTGTAAAAATACCATTACCAATAAGCACCTTTTTTGACTGTTGTGTCAGGTATTTTGAAATTGACTCGGGCACACTAATAATGTTTGTCAATCCTCTTTTTTCTGCCTCTTTCTTCCACTCCTCACTATACCCGTCACCTTCAAACCTGATCTTCTCAGATGCCAGGATGTACGTTTTAAGTACCTGAAAGATTGCCTCATCCTTATTAGTATCTTTATCTATCAATGTGTCTACATCAGTTTTAAATTCCTTTAGCTGATTTGCAAGCGCAGAATTCAGGGCTATCATTGCTGTGGAACAATTAGCTGATGAACCAACTGCCCTGAATTCAAACCGGTTCCCTGTAAATGCAAATGGTGATGTCCGGTTCCTGTCGGTATTGTCAAGTAATATCTCCGGGATCTTACCAATTCCCAGCTTCAATTCGGTTTTTTCATCGGGTGTCATTTTCCGGTTTGCAACTTTTTCAACTATCTCATCTAGAATGGTAGTCAACTGAGTTCCGAGGAAGACAGAAATAATTGATGGCGGAGCTTCGTTAGCTCCAAGCCGGTGAGAGTTACCGGCAGTTAATATACTTGCCCTTAACAGATCCTGATTATCGTAAACGGCCTTCACTACATTCACAAGGAATGTCAGGAATTGCAGATTACCTTTAGGGTTTTTCCCGGGGGATAACAAATTTACACCAGTATCTGTAGCAAGCGACCAGTTATTGTGTTTTCCTGAACCATTAATTCCAGCAAATGGCTTTTCATGGAATAAAACTCTGAAATTATGTCTTTTAGCCACTCTTTTCATTACATCCATAACCAACTGATTGTGATCATTTGCCAGATTTAGTTCCTCAAAAATCGGGGCACATTCAAACTGGTTCGGGGCAACCTCATTATGTCTGGTCTTAACCGGGATACCAAGCTTATATGCTTCAATTTCAAAATCCTTCATAAATGCTGCAACTCGTTCCGGGATTGATCCAAAATAATGATCATCCAGTTGCTGATCTTTCGAAGATTGATGGCCCATAAGGGTCCTTCCTGTCAATATCAGATCCGGCCTGGAATTGTAGAGAGCGTCATCTATTAAAAAATACTCCTGTTCCCATCCCAGAGTTGCAAAAACTTTTGTTACATTTTTATCAAAATACTGACAAATATCAACAGCCGCTTTGTCAATGGAATTCATGACTTTCAGCAAAGGGGCTTTGTAATCAAGGGCCTCTCCCGTATATGAAACAAATACAGTAGGAATACAAAGTGTGGTATCCACAATAAAGGCAGGGGACGAGACATCCCAGGCAGTATAACCTCTGGCTTCAAAGGTATTTCTTAAACCACCACTTGGGAAACTTGATGCGTCAGGTTCCTGCTGGGCCAAAAGTTTACCTGAAAAATTTTCAATCAAATCTCCTGAAACCCCAAACTCTATAAAACCATCGTGCTTTTCTGCAGTTCCATCTGTAAGAGGGTGGAACCAGTGGGTATAATGGGTGGCTCCCATTTCTACTGCCCAGGCTTTCATGCCTGTTGCCACCTGATCAGCCATCTTACGGTCGATAGCCTTGCCCTCATCAGTAGCAATAATTACGCTTTTATAAGCTTCCCTGTTCAGAAACTTTTCCATTTTAGGTTTATCGAAAACCTTCATGCCAAAAAAATCAGAAACCTCATTTGAGGGAAATACAACTTCTTTCGGCTGTCTTGTGAACACTTCCTGAAGTGCCTTAAATCTTAATTCTGCCATATTTAGTATGTTAAGTTAGTATTCTCCCTGCAAAAGTAGTATTTTTATTTAAAACCCCCTATCAGAAGAGGGGGTAGTTGTGATTTTTTTCAACATTCTAGTAACATACCCCCTATTTTCTTACAGTTCAATGTTTTTACAACAATTGCTACAAGAGAATATAAAGATAAGAGGCAAAATCAGGTTCGAATGTGGAATGTGAACATCTATGGAAGAATGTTCGTGAGACTAGCTTTCTACAACGTAGAATGCTTTAGTCGAACAATCCCGATAGCGAAGCTCATCGGGAGAAGTGAAAGATGAATGAGACCTTCCAGCGTCCCAAGGTCCTGGAAGAGTCGAAGGGTACAATCTGATTTACGAATAATCGATTACCTTCGGTGAGATCGCCCCGATAGTCA
>JAUWMO010000195.1 GCA_030613125.1 Bacteroidota bacterium
ATTTCAAACGGGCAATAAGGGTAGCCGGTTATTCTGCTTTAGGAGCAGGCTTTGGCTTTATGTTCGGAAATTTCATACAAACCATGGGAGCTACTTCAGAGATTTTTTATAACTGGTGGAATGTGATGGAATTTACTCTGGGATTTTTTGGTGGGCTTGGTATGGTTTATGCTGTTATGACCAGAGAATGGCCAAAGTCGATCCAACCTTCCAAAACCGGCAATTGGATAGCAATCTCGTTTGTCTTTCTATTCATACCTCTAACAAACTATTTTAATGGAATGAGTACCGAGCGGTTCCTTAAATTGGCAGAAAGACTAAATATCCCTGATACTCAGCAGTTTGCAACCAGTCAATTGGTATTTGCCGGATTATCTTTAATTCTCTTTTTTGTAATAACAATTTTTATCTGGAAACGCTATTGTCCTAATAATGAGAAGATAATGCTATACAGCCTGCCTGCCATGCTATTTATAACAACGATTCATTACAATTTATTTTCTTACATACAACTGGGTACATTTTACCGGCCTTTCAGCTTCAAGTATTCAGATTCTTTATATGTATTCATAGTAGCGATTATGCTCCTTGTTTGGTATTATATTCTGAGGAAAGGAACTGATTTACCAAAAGAAAATGCAATAGATGAAACCTGGAAACGTTGGGGTGTAATTCTCATAAGCCTTCTGTTAGTTCTTGTGTTAATTTCACTAGTTTCCATTAACATTCATTCAGGGTTACCCGGAGCTCATGATAGGTTTTAACCCAACACTTTATATCAATTAATTCATCTTATATATCATGAAATCAAATCAATTTAAAATCTTTCTTTTTATAAATACTTTGGTCCTATTTGTTTTAATCTGTGTTACCGGTAATGCACAGATACCAGTAAAGAATTCCAACAAGGAAACACTTACATCTGAATTCATTTTCCCATTTCAGAATTTACATGTCCATAGTAGCTCCATTATTGAATTACCAAATGGAGATTTGCTTGTATGTTGGTTCGAAGGTTCGGGCGAACGTACGGCTAATGATGTAATGATAAAGGGAGCCCGCTTAAAAAAGGGAGTCTCTGAATGGAGTAAGTCTTTTTTACTGGCTGATACACCTGGACATCCAGATTGTAATCCGGTATTTTTTATGGATCAAAATGATCAATTGTATCTTTTCTGGATAGTTGTGATAGCTAATAGATGGGAGACATCTGTATTGAAATCAAGAATCTCAACTGATTATGAGAATAGTTTAGCACCTAAATGGGAATGGCAGGATGTAATTTTGTTGAAACCAGGAGATGAATTTGCTGAAACCATTAGAACCGGATTTCTTGAGTTAAAAACACCTGAGTTAGCCTGGGCAGAATATGCTCCTCTTTACGAAAAAATGGTTTATGAGGCCGCTAAGGATCCAAGAAAGAGAGAAACCGGATGGATGACAAGAACTCACCCTATTCAACTTCCAAATGGAAGAATTCTTTTACCATTATATTCCGATGGATTTAATCTTTCCATAATGGCAATTTCTGATGATAACGGCGAAACCTGGAAACCCGGGTTACCGATAGTAAGTCGCGGGAATGTTCAGCCTAGTGTTATTCAGAAAAAGAATGGATCTCTGGTTGCCTATATGCGCGATGGTGGCGATGAACCGGGAAGAATTATGATAAGCTCATCGAATGATAATGGATACAAATGGAGTACAGTTCAGGATACGGACCTTCCTAATCCTGGAGCCAGTGTTGAAGTCATTGCTCTGAAAAACGGTGAATGGATTCTGATTTATAATAATACCGAACACGGTAGGCACAGTCTGGCTATTAGTCTTTCAGATGATGAAGGGAAAACATGGAAATGGACACGAATCCTTGATAAGAAAGAGCCTGGCAAGGGATCATTCTCTTACCCATCCGTAATTCAGTCAAAGGATGGCTCAATACATGTAACATATTCATATCATTTAAATAAAGATCGTACCATTAAACATGTAGCCTTTTCAGCAAGCTGGCTAAAAGAAAAAAAATGAAGTTCAAATCGTTACTTATAAGTTTTGTAATCTCTTTTCTGTTGTTCTATAATCCGGAAATCATTAAGGCAGAAACAGGTCAGCAGCAGTCCCGGGAAAATTTCGCTGTATATAATGCTGAGGACTTAATTGATGGAGAGTTTTTACTCGGTTTTTTTGCTACTGCTGAAGCAAACTGGGCAGGCACTATTATTTTAGGTAAGTTGAAATTTTAGGAAAAAATCATTATGCTAATCAGATATTATTGGGTTTTACTTCAGCCTCTTCTTGCGGGAATTATATTATTATCAGGATGTACTGATGATAATATTCAAAAAAAGCAATTTCATTATGACAATGATGGAATGCTGGTAATTAATGGTAAACGCACTTTTGTTATTGGTTCATATCATCATCCTAAATCAAGCCGGCCTTTTGAGGAACTGGCTAAACACGGGTATAACTATACAAGGGTAAAAACTGACGAAGCAGAACTTGATTCTGCACAGGCCTATAACTTGATGACCTGGATTGTTACCGGTTCAATTAAAAGCGAAAATAGAAATGCAGATAAAGAACGGATAGCACTATTGGTTAACAGGTTTAAAAATCATCCATCACTGCTTTGCTGGGAAATGGAAGATGAACCTGCTTTTACCTGGAATTCGGCAGAACCACGTATTAAACCAGAACCATTAATTGAAACTTATCAGCTGATAAAGCAGGAAGATCCGCATCACCTGATAATTACAAATCATGGCCCTGTAAACCTGATTTCCACACTTCAGGAATATAATTCATCAACTGATATTATAGCCTGTGATGTTTATCCTGTCATCCCGCGTGGTATAAAACCAACTTATGCTTTATACCCGGACGGTTTGCAGGGTGATCTGTTGAATCCCTATATCAGTCAGGTAGGCAAATATGTTGATAAAATGAAAAAAGTAGTGAATAATTCCAAACCGGTGTTTATGGTTTTACAAGCATTTTCATGGGAAATGCTTAAAAAAGAAGAAGATAGAGACACAACCATGATCCGGTATCCTACCTATAAAGAATCGCGATTCATGGCTTTTAATGCTATTATTCATGGGGCGACCGGCATACTTTATTGGGGTAGTAGCTACACACCTCAGCCTTCCTCCTGTATTTCAGACCTGAATAAAGTAACCGGGGAACTTGCCAAAATGCAGGAGATCCTGGCTGCAAATAACACTGAGCTAAATATTACAAAAAAATATCACGAATTAAGATATTCTGTAGATACAGGTATTGAAATACTTTCTAAAAAAATTAATGATAAATTTTATCTCTTAACCGTTAATTCAGATAAAAATCCTGTAAAAATTAGTTTGACAGGACTTGATAAATATAAAAACGCAAATGTTTTAAATGAAGCCAGAACAGTTACAATTGAAAATGGTGAGCTGACTGATTTGTACGAGCCTTTCGATGTTCACATATATGAGTTATGCCAAACAAATAGCCGCTAATTCGCGAATAAAAATAGAAGCCACGAATTCACGAATAAAAGTTATTCGCATTAAATTCGTGCATTAGTGGCAAAAAAAATAAAAAATGAGTGAAATAATCTATAAAGATGAAAGCTACCAAATAATCGGCAAATGCTTTGAAGTTCATAACAATCTCGGTCCTGGTTTTTTAGAAATTGTTTATAAAGATGCACTGGAGTATGAATTTGAAAAAGCTGATATCCCATATGAAAGAGAAAAAGAATACATTGTAAATTATAAGGATATAGT
This sequence comes from Bacteroidota bacterium, assembly GCA_030613125.1. Lineage (GTDB taxonomy): Bacteria > Bacteroidota > Bacteroidia > Bacteroidales > VadinHA17 > JAUWMO01. The sequence continues at coordinate 3,774 of JAUWMO010000195.1, forward strand.
TTTACCTCATAAATTTTATGCAGATTTTATAGTATTTGATAGAATAATTTTGGAAGTAAAAGCAGTTTCAAGCATAGCTGATGAGTTTATTGCACAAGCTATTAACTATTTAAAGGTATCTGGTAATAAGCTAGCATTAATTGTAAATTTTGGAGAATTGAAACTGAATTCAAAAAGGATTGTATTATAAGCCACGAATTCACGATATAAAAAGTATTCGTATTAAATTAGTGCATTAGTGGCTAAATAGATAAAAGCCGCTAATTCGCGAATAAAAATAGAAGCCACGAATTCACGAATAAATGTATATCAAAATGAAAAAAAATGGTTCTAAAGTTAAAATCTTTCTTATTGCAAGTGTTTTAATAATCCTGTTTTATAATCAGATTTTTGCTCAGTCTGATCAAATAATCCAACCCCTTTACCCCCATCCTGTTATAGAACTTAATGAATGGTTAGTCCATTCCGGTGATTTAACTCTTAATAAAGTATTTGAGAATAATCCATCGTTATGGCAAAATGAAACATTAAATAATGAATGGTGGGAAAAGGGATTGATTAAGTGGTTTAAAAAAGAGGTTGTAATACCAGAAGAACTTGATGGTCTTGATGTTATACTACACATTAATGTAGCACCTTCCGGGATAGTATATGTTAATGGAAATAAACTATTTAATGCTGGTGAAAAAAGTGGAAGATGTGTTTTGGTAGAATCAGCTAAAATTAATCAGAAGTTTGAAATTGCAGTAAAAGCTCAAAACCAGGGATATAACTGCCGTTTTTATAGGGCTGATCTGATTGGAATGCCAAAAGGTTATGGTAAATTTTTAAGGGTAATTAAAGATTTTAACAAATTGAAACCTCCCGCTGGCAGAAAGATTGAAAATTGGAAACGAAAATTGTATGTGGATGATGAAGTTGCACTTGCCTCATATATTGACAAAAATTGGGAATCGGTAAAAACCGGGGATAGCTGGAGCGGGGAACGTAAACATGGTTGGTACAGGCATTTATTGAATCTGCCAAAAGAGATTGACGGATTTCAGGTTGAAGGAAAAAGTTTACGATTATTAGTGAATACTAATGATCGTGGTGAAATTTGGTATAAGGGCCGGCTTCTGCAGGAATTCCAGGAAAGTGAAGGCAATGTAATACTTACCAGTTCTGCACATGTTGATGATCCCGCCCTTATTGCTATTAAAGTTAAAAACATCTGGGGTAAAGGATCTCTGCGTGAAGTAACACTCATTACAGATGAAGCATACAAACTAAGAAAAAACTTTGATATACTAATGATGCGTATCGATCGTTTAGACAGGTATTTTCAGAGGCATCCTTCACCGGATGTAAATCAATTAAGCAAAATCGTATCATCTATTCAGCAATCTTTGGATAAGAGCCATAACCTGACATCAAAATTCAGAGATATTTCCAACAACTTAAATCTCACCGGGAACCTGTTGACAGAAACCCCGGCATTTATGATCCCTCCCTATCTGCAAGCTGTGGAAGAAGATGGAATTACCATCATGTGGGAAACCGTTTATCCATCCTACGGTAAAATCCTTTATGGAAAAGATGATGAATTAAATAATACCGTTATAGAAGAATCAATCCCCTCAACAATGCATGAGATAACCCTGAGTGGATTAGACAAAAATTCAGACTATAAATATAAAGTCATTGTTGGAAATTTATCTAGTAAGGTTTATTCTTTTCATACAAAAAAAAGTAAAAACGATCCTCTGAAATTTATTGTTTACGGTGATAGCCGGAGTTTCCCAAAAGTGCATGAAGATCTGGTACAAATGATGGTAGATGAGAAACCGGATTTTATTATTAATGTGGGTGATGTGGTAACTACAGGCGCAAAACTAAACGAATGGATTGATGAACATTTTTACCCTTTGCGCCATATTAGCGGGGACGTACCAACCTATATTTCCATTGGCAATCATGAATATGGAGGGTACTGGGATACCCGGATTGTACCTCCATATGAAGAACGTGTTCATAATCCATTAAACTCAACAGGAAGCACGGAATACTATTATTCATTCGACTATGGCAATTCGCATTTTATATTCCTTGATCCCAATAAAGCTGATTCGCCTGATGGTGACCGTATTTCTCCAGGGAGCCAGCAATACAACTGGTTTGTAAATGATGTAAAAAAGGCTAAAGAAAATAGCGAATGGATATTTGTTTTCCTGCACCAACCACCCTATTCTGAAGCATGGTCTGGTGGATATTATGATGGTGAACCACTTCTGCGAAAGGAAATAGTACCAATTATTGAAGCAAACAATGTTGATATAGTATTCGCTGGACATACCCATGATTACGAACGTGGACTACCACATCCGCCATATGATCCAATAACTGGTAATGGAAATAATGCTGTATATGTAATTACCGGCGGAGGTGGATCAAATCTGGATAACCACAAATACAAGGAATGGGAACAAATTGACCTTCCTGACCATCCTGCATCCACAGACAATAATGATTTTGACGGAGGAGAATATTATCAATATCATTATGTTGTTGTTGAAATCAATGGGAAAAACCTAAAATATAAAGCTGTTAAAATGAATGGTGATGGTAGTAATGGGGGTATTCTTGATTCATTTGAACTAAAACAATAACAAAAATAAATAAACTGAAACATGAACCCCTCATCCTTAAGTGGGTTAAATTTAGAGGTACAAGAACAAAAGGGCATGTATAAAGATATAATGCTTCTAAGGATGAGGGCTCACCGAACACCATTAAAAATTAATTTAACTTGTGAGGTAACAGGTACCAGAGGATTTAGCTA
>JAUWMO010000192.1 GCA_030613125.1 Bacteroidota bacterium
ACATGTGGGGTCAGATTCCGGATACTTCATTTATTTCTATTGAAGAAGTTAAAAATATTCCAATAATTATGTTTCACGGTACTGCGGACAGTTCCCGTAGCCCCTATAACAAATCAGTTTTAATAGCAAAAAGGTTTCAACATCTTGATGGTTGCTATCAACTACATAAAAAAACAGGGGCCGGACATGGGGAAGATATGACTAAATACTATATTTCTGCTAAAGCGAGTTGTTTTATCAAAAGTGTTTTGTGTGAACAGTGTACTTCATTAGAGAAAGAAATAGATAATCACGACCTTACTTGCGATAATGTATTACCTTTTGACAGAAATCCTAAAGAAAGATCACACATTAAAGTAGATCGATCATTATTTACTCTATACGTCGGCTCTTATACTTTTGTTGACGAAGATGGAAAAAAACAGAAATTAATTTTATCAAATGAAAGTGGTCATTTATATGTTCAGGACTGGAAAAGTGGATTCAAAGCCGAACTATTTCCGGAATCAGAAAAAGATTTTTTCTTAAAAGAAGAAAATGCACAAATAACTTTTAACATAGATAAAAATGAAAAGGTAAATGGATTAACAATTTTTATTGACGCAAAGGAGATAATTAGTAAACGAATAAAATAATGCAGCCCATCAAGGAAGTATAAGGCGTTACCACACATTAAATACACTGAAATGAAAAATTGTCTCATTTTTTTTTCCTTACTAATTATTGCAATTGTAAGCTGTCAAAATGACAAGAATATTGCTGTTATTGAAGGGCAGATTTTTGGTAAAAAATTTGATAGCCTTGATTATACTATAGTGACAAATGAAGGGATATATCTTGGTTTCAGAAACACTATACCAGTAGATTCTAACGGTCAATTCAATATAAAGGTGCCCGTTCCAAATGGAATTTCCTTTTTCACTATGCTTATTTCTCGTGAACAAGGCACTTTAGTTATTGAAAGAAGACAAATATATAAGGTTGTTTTTGACTTCAATAAAAATGAAAATATTTTCACTGTGCATGGCCTGAATGAAGAAGGTCAAAATTATTATAATACACTACCCAATCCAGCCTTCATAAACCTATCAAAACTGATTAAAGAATTTAAGACTTACACAACAGCTGTTGAAATTGCTGGTAACATTAATGCTCGAAAATCAAAGGAGATGGATAAGTTCAAATTACTATTGGATGAAAATGAAATATCTAAATCCTTTTACAATTTTATCGAGGCAGACCGTGATTGTTATTACTCGTCTCTAACAGTCGCTATTGCACGAAGTAGATTTCTCAATTTGTTTCCGGATGATATAGATTTTTACCCGACTGACTTAAAGGATATATGGAGCTCCACTTACATACAATATCCACCAAATTCAGAAGAATACATGAGCACCAGGTGGTGGCTTGAATATGTTGAAAACTATCTTTTCTTTGTTGATTGCATGAATGAAGAGTTTTCTGCTGAATCTTATATAAAACTCTTCGAGGAAAATAAGATCCATACTCATCATCTAAGTATAGCTAAAACTCACTTTTCAGATGATATGTTGAAATTTTACAGTGCTTATTATATATGGAATAATGCATTCCAAAAAATGAACGAGAAAGAGCTAATAGCACTTTATAATGAATTTGATAACAAGTTCCTAAATAATATTTATTCACCATACATTAACCCATTTATTGAACCAGTTCGTGAATTTTATAGGAAAATAGAGAATGAGAAAAAGCAGAATATAAAATTTGTCGACGATTACTTGCAAATTAATACCATTAATGAGTGCCTGGATATTTTCAAAGGTAAACCCGTATTTATTGATGTATGGGCGACATGGTGCAGTCCGTGTTTGGTAGAGTTCCGGGAAAAAGACAAATTTCAGGATTTATTAAAAGAAAATGGTTATGAACTACTATATATATCGATAGATAAAGATGGAGATGACGATAAATGGAAAACCTTAATAGATGAGTACAATTTATCTTATGGATTTCACATAAGGGCTAGTAAAAACTTATTTAATGATTTAATACAATTATTTGGTAATGGAAGCTCAGTTACAATTCCATGGTATATGATAATAAACAGCAATGGGAATATTACAGTAAAACATGCGGCTAAACCATCTAATATAGAGGAATTAAGGGTACAATTAAGTAACAATTAACGTGTTCCAACACAGCATAAAAGATTCGCTAACACTCACCCAAATTTTTACTTCGCAAAAACTTCTTTTATGCTGGAACCGTTACCAAACATATAGAAGAGAAAAACATGAAGTCTATTAAAAGTTTTATTATACTTATTCAAATATCACTAATTTATGTTGCACGGTTTGATGAAGGGGGTGCTGATAGTTTTGAATAATTGCTATCTTTCTGAAAGTAATTGTTTCAGAGCTATCAGGCTCTGCTCTACTAGGTAATAAGCCCAAATAAGCGAATTCTAACATTTTTTTTTATAATGATAAATTGATGAAACAATTTTCTTATTTTTGAGCCAAATTGATAAAAAAGATATTAAAAAAAATATCATGACAAAAAAAATTCTTGAACTAACGGAAAAAATATACAACGAAGGAGTTGAAAAAGCAAAAAAGGAAGCGGAACAGATTATTGCAAAAGCAAAAAAGGAAGCCGACAGCATCATTAATGCAGCAAAAAATAAAGAAAAAGACAGTATTGAACAAACAGAAAAGCAAGCTGTTGAAATTATGAAAAATGCAGATTCGGAAATACGGTTGGCTGCACGGCAGTTTATCAGTAACTTAAAACAACAAATTACCGGGCTTATTACAACTGCACAGGTCGAAGTTCCCGTAAAAGATGCTTTTAACGACGAGAAATTTGTAAAAAATATCATCCTTGCAGTTATTAAGAACTGGAACCCACAGAAGCCGGAAGAATTAAATATCAGCTTGCTGCTTCCGCAAAAAGAAGAAAAAAAGCTTACAGATTTTTTTAATAATAAGGCTAAAGAACTCTTAGATTCTGGTCTTGAGATTAACTTTGAACCGAATATTAAAAGCGGTTTCAAGATCGGGCCAAAAGACGGTAGTTATTACATAAGTTTCACTGATAAAGATTTTGAAAATTATTTTAAAAATTATCTCAAAGACAGGACAAGGAAAATGATTTTTGATTGATGATTGACGAATAGCTGAAGTTATACCAAACTTATCTATATGGATTTAACAATGTTTAAAAGAAACTATTACTGTTTGGTTGCGGGACTTCCTGATATAATAATTGACGGAAACAAACCGGGGGAGACAAGCCATGAGTTTAAAAATGAACTTGCTGAGCAACTGCATACATCCGATTACAAATTGGCTGAATTACTTTATCTGCATTACGATAATATGAATTTGTTAAATCTGCTTTTAAAACAAGATAACAGGTTTATTACTCTTGGGAATTACACAGAAGAGTATTTGGAGGAACAAATTAAGGAGCCAACTAATATTGTTGATTATATGAAACAACTAATCTTCAATTTTAAGGCTGAAACTTCCGGAAATTCAAATTTGAGCAGTGAAAACGAATTGCAAAGCCTGTACTACGAGTGTGTTTTGCAAGTGAAAAATGATTTCTTAGAGCAATGGTTCATGTTCGACAGGGATATGAAAAATATTTTAACCGCTGTAAATTGTCGTAAATATGGTTATGATACCGAAAAACAACTTATCCCTGTTAAGCACGAAAACGAAGTATATGAGACTCTTATCAAGAGTAGCCCCAAAGCGGATTTATTTGCAGATGAAGTTCCTTATGCAGATAAAATATTGCAGATCGCAGAATCCGAAATGGATATATCAGAGAAAGAAAAAGCCCTCGACAATATAAAGTGGGAATTCCTTGACGAGCATACGTTTTTTAATTATTTCACCATTGAAAAAATATTAAGCTTTGTAATTAAATTAAAAATAGTTGAACGTTGGATTGAACTTGATAATGAAACAGGGAAAGCGCTTTTTACCAGATTGATAAATGATATAAAAATGAGCTATAATTTCCCTGAGGAATTTAGCGTAAAAACAAAAATCAAAATTCAAAATAATTTTTAAACAATCTCTAATATTCCAATACATTAAAATATATGAGTACAAAAGGTAAAGTTGAAGGTATTATAGCAAACCTCGTAATTGTTGAGGTTGACGGACCGGTTTCTCAAAACGAGATTTGTTATATCAAAATGAGTGGTGTAAAACTAATGGCTGAAATTATTAAAATTGGCGGAAAAAATGTTTATGTCCAGGTATTTGAAAGCACAAGGGGTTTGAAACCAGGCACAGAGGTGGAATTTACCAGTCACATGCTGGAAGCAACACTCGGCCCGGGTATACTATCGAAAAATTTCGATGGACTGCAACACGACCTTGATAAAATGGAAGGCATTTTCCTGAAAAAAGGTGATTATACACCTGCCCTGGAAGATGATAAACTTTGGGAATTTAAACCCATCGCAAAAAAAGGTGATACTGTTGTTCCGGGTTCATGGCTTGGCGAAGTTAAAGAAAACTGGATACCTCATAAAATTATGGTACCATTTAAATTTGAAGGAACTTTCACAATTAAGAACATTGCTGAACAGGGCGAATATAAAATTAACGATACTATTGCTGTTTTAATTGATACAGATAATAATGAAGTACCTGTCAGTATGGTTCAGAAATGGCCCGTGAAAATTCCAATAAAAGCATACAAAGAAAAACCACGTCCGTTTATCCTCATGGAAACAGGTATCAGGGTAATTGACAGCCTGAATCCCATTGTAGAAGGAGGGACAGGTTTTATACCAGGACCGTTCGGAACAGGTAAAACCGTATTGCAACACGCACTTTCAAAACAAGCAGATGCCGATATGATCATTGTTGCTGCCTGTGGGGAACGTGCCAACGAAGTAGTAGAGATTTTTGCCGAATTTCCTAAGTTGGATGACCCGCGAACGGGCAGAAAATTAATTGAACGAACAACTATAATTGCGAATACGTCGAACATGCCGGTTGCCGCCCGTGAAGCATCTGTTTATACAGCAATGACAATTGCCGAGTATTATCGCTCAATGGGCTTAAAAATTTTATTACTTGCCGATTCAACATCACGCTGGGCGCAGGCATTACGCGAAATGTCGAACAGAATGGAAGAGCTGCCCGGGCCTGATGCGTTCCCGATGGACCTGCCGGCAATTATATCAAATTTCTATGCTCGTGCGGGTTTCGTTTATCTCAATAATGGAAAAACCGGTTCCGTAACATTTATCGGCACTGTTTCACCGGCAGGAGGTAACCTGAAAGAACCTGTATCTGAGTCAACCAAAAAGGCGGCACGATGTTTTTACGCCCTTTCACAGGATCGTGCCGACAGCAAAAGATACCCGGCTATTGATGCTGTTGACAGTTATTCGAAATATATTGAATATCCTGAATTACAGGAATTTATCAAAAAAAATATTTCACCCGATTGGGTTGATAATATAATGCTGGCAAAAAATATCCTTATCAGAGGACGTGAAGCTTATGAGCAGATAAATATATTGGGAGATGATGGAGTGCCAATTGATTATCATCAGATATTCTGGAAATCAGAGGTTATTGATTTCATTATACTTCAACAAGATGCTTTTGACAAAATTGATGCCTCAACACCCATCAAACGGCAGCAATACATGATGAATAAAGTGCTTGATGTTTATAAAGAAAATTTAAAATTTGAAACATTTGAAGAAGTAACGCCATACTTTAAAAGAATTATAAATGTTTTCAGACAAATGAACTACTCTGAATTTAAATCGGAGAAGTTCAATAAATTTGAGAAAGAATTACAGGAAATTATTAATGAAAGAATTATGATTGATGAATTAAAATCATAAATCAAAAAGATGGAAACAACAGCTTTTCAAAAAATACACACTAAAGTAAATCATATCACAAAAGCAACATGCTCGTTACATGCCGATGGTGTGGGTTATGAAGAAATGGCAACTGTAAATAGCAGGCTGGCACAGGTAGTTAAAATACAAGGGGATTTGATAACCCTGCAAATATTTTCAGGAACAGAAGGTATTCCGACAAATGCAGAAGTAGTATTTCTGGGCCACGCACCCAAACTGTCGGTAAGTGATGAATTGAGCGGAAGGTTCTTCAATGCCTATGGACAACCCATTGATGGAGGGCCTGAGGTTGATGGTAAGGCAGTGGAAATTGGAGGGCCATCGGTAAATCCCGTAAGAAGAAAACAGCCTTCTGAACTTATTGCCACAGGCATAGCAGGAATTGACCTGAACAATACACTTGTTACAGGGCAAAAAATCCCTTTCTTTGCCGATCCCGACCAGCCTTACAATCAGGTTATAGCAATGGTTGCCTTGCGTGCAAAAGCCGATAAAATCATACTTGCAGGCATGGGACTTACAAACGATGATTATTTATTTTTTAAAAATATATTCGAAAATGCCGGAGCACTCGACCGTATTATAAGTTTTGTAAACACAACCGAAGACCCGCCTGTTGAGCGGCTTCTTGTTCCGGATATGGCTTTATCTGCCGCAGAATATTTTGCCGCAGAAAAAAACCAGAACGTTCTGGTTCTTTTAACAGATATGACACTTTACGCTGATGCTTTAAGTATAGTCTCCAACCGGATGGACCAAATTCCGTCAAAAGACAG
>JAUWMO010000152.1 GCA_030613125.1 Bacteroidota bacterium
GAATATTTTAAAATCAAAGTTTAACCCCAAAAGAAATATTTACAACCGGTAAATAATAATGCGAAAGTTTCCCCGTAGAATTCCATTCCCAGATATCCCCGTAATAACTTTCCGATAGTTTTATTAAACTTTGCAATCCAATACCTATAGACATAGTAAATTTACTTTTAAAGCACAGGTAATATCCTAAATCTGGTTCAAGAATAAGATCGGTCCTGTTGTAATCACTATTATTATAATCGGTACCAAATGCATATCCCAAACCTATTTTAAAATCGGCATAAAAACCATTCAACATTTTTGATAAATATGCAGGCCCGATGGCAAAACCAAATTCGTGGGTTAAAAAATTATCGCCATCTTTATCAAACCGGTATAAAAATAACCCTGACAAACCAAAATGTTCGGTAAACGAATGGTTTACGATAATGTGAATAGGTAAATAGCTCACATTTGGATCCATTACATGGGATACTGCTTGAATAATAATAGTATGGGCAGGGTTTATACCTATAAAAGTGCTACCATCATTACCATCAGTTTGAGAAAATGAAAATTGAAGTGTGTAAGCACACAAAATAAGGGTAAATGCTATTTTTTTCATTTTTTTCAATAATAGTTAATAATTCAATTTATTATATCGTTAATCATTATTGAAATAAGCGGTGCAAAAATGAGCAGGTTTGATATTTTTCTGTACATCTTTTATAAAATTATTTATGAATTTTACATTTTACTTTGAAATGATTGCAAAATCCAAAGTGTTACAAAAAAGCTTCTTTTTTTTATAAATAATAACATGTTATTTTTGTAACATTCATAAAGCAAAACGCATTTCTGTATGCCGGATATCGGAAATTTTGAGATATTCATTTCCAAATTGAAGGAAGATGATATTGAATCATGGGCTTTTGCTTACGAGCATGTTGAATTGATTGTACGAAATTGGTGCCGGAAAAATAAACTGGAATTGGAGTGGATTGGAGATATAAATGGTGTTAACAATGAAGGAGAATTGTTTCGGTCTATATGTAACGGGCTTCGTCAAACAGTTATTAATGAAAATGAAAATATTTCGGGATTTTCCGATTATAAAAAAAAGACGCTTATTATTACGGCGAGATTGCTGAAAGAGAAATTCAGTGATTTTTATAGTTTATTGAAAACAGGGAATGACCGGGCATGGAAACGTTTCGATGAACGATTACGTATTTATGCAATAAAGTGGTTTTCAAACAGGAATTATCAGAGGGAGAGTGATATACCTGACATTTACAATGAGTCCCTTAAAACAATGTTGGAGAAAATCTCCGGTAATAAGTTATTCTTCAAGAACTCGAGTATGTTGAAATCGTATTTTTTCAGTATTCTGGAAAATAAAACAAAAGAGTACAAAAGGAAGAATAACTTTACTATGGATATTATTGATGATGTGTTGGAAGGTGCCAGTGTCATGGAGACGAACGAATATGATGACACATATTTTTTTTTGAAAAATGAGCTGAACAAACTGGCAGATACTGAACAATATATCCTGAAAGAGTTTTATATGTATGATAAAAACTTATTGCATATAGCTAAAGAACTTCATATCAGCTATGAAAATTGCAGGGTAATAAAACACAGAGCAATTAAAAAACTTATGGAAGCTGTAAAAATTCATTAATTGATTTTGCAATGGAATTCAACGACCATAAAGAAATACTGGAAAAAGACATTGTTGAAAGATATGTTTTATCCCATTTATCTGATGATGAAGAAATAGCATTTGAGGAACACCTGTTGTACTGCCTGAAATGTCGTGAGGAGGTTAGGAAAATGGAAAAAATTGTTTTTTCAGTGCAGCAAACCGAAAGCAGCAGGATCGTCGCTTCAGGTAATAAAAATTTGCAGGTCAGGAAGAAAATTCGTGCAGGAAAATTATTATTGAAGGTTGCGGCAGGCATTGTTCTGCTTGCAGGAATTTCATCAATAATTTATTATTTCTCCCGGAACGGAAAGAGTATCACTGAAGATAAAAAGGAACAGATTGTTGCAACTCAAATTGATTCTGTAAATTCCCTGTCAGGCGAACAGGAGAGAAGTATTCCTGAAAAGATTATAGATACTATTGAAATTGATTCTGGTGATGGCAAAATACTACCTCAGAAAAATAAAAACTTGATGGCACAAGCTTTTTTACCGAATCAAATATTTGAGAATGCTCTTGAAAACATAGCCCGTTCGGGCGGAGTGAAGATTGAAATACCAAAAAATTCAGACACTTTCAGACAGAATTCTCAAATTGAATTTAAATGGAAGTCTGACCCGACTACGGATTTTGTACTTGCAATCTTTACTAATACCGGAGAAATATTATTTGAGGAGCCCGTATCATCTCCATATATATTCAAGAAAGAATTGAAGCCAGGCTTGTATTACTGGCAACTTGAGACTGATTTGGAGACATTTTATACCGGTAAGTTTGTTGTGCAGCAATAGATCTCAAAGGGTTTTCACCAATAATCTACCGTCCTTAATCAGAACAAATTTATTCCAATTTGTAACATTTTAACTTATCCTGTCATATCTAAGAAAGATCAGGAATTAATTAAAATATTACAGTTATGAATTACGCAAATTTCGGACAAAGACTATTAGCTTTTATTATTGATCAAGTCATTATTCTTATTGCAATAATACTATTTGCTTTGTTTCTAAGGCAATCATCGGCTTCATTTGATCAGGATTCTTTAATGGGACTGTTTCTTATTTTGGGCTGGTTATACTTTGCTGTTCAGGAAAGCTCGAAATACCAGGCGACCTTTGGCAAGCGGATTATCTCGATTAAAGTAACAGGTATTGCGGGAGAAAAAATATCTTTCGGGAAGGCTACAGGACGGTATTTTGGCAAAATCTTATCCTCTATGATTTTTGGTATTGGCTATTTCATGGCTTTATGGACTGAAAAAAAACAAGCCCTTCATGATCAATTGGCTAAAACGTTAGTGATCTCAAAAACATAGAACAATTTTTAAGATACTGCAAATATGAGCACAACTGACAAATATGATAAAATAAGCGGATGGCTTTGGTTGCCGGCTATTGGATTAGCAATACAACCATTACAATTTGTGCTTTTAAATATTGTTCCGTTTTTTCAAGTTCATTATCCCTTTAAGATCAAAATAGATTATCCTCTTCTGATAGCAGACATCATTCTTTTAGTATTGATAGGAATTGTATCATGGCTTTTTTTCAACAGGAAGAGATACGCTCCGGCTCTATATATCTTGTATATATTTTTTATGGTAATAAGGTGGGAGGTGGGTGACGGATTATATGAATCTCAGAACGACCCTCCATTTATTGCAATGATATTCCACACCCTTGTTATTATTCCTTATCTGGTTCTGTCAAAGAGAGTGAAAACTACTTTTAAAAATGAATTGCAGGAAAAGATTTATATTGAAAGAGTATTTATACCATTCTCAACTTCTCTGGACAAGTTTTATTCGAAATTGTGCAGGACGAGGTTTTTTATTTTTATCATAGTCATTCTGTTCTTAATAGCAGGTATTTTATTAAATTGTGCACTCCGGTCCTTACGGATAGATGGAGACCTTCTTCATACTTTTCAATACCTGTAGTTCTATGGTATGTGAGTTCAGCTAATTAGAGTCAGTCTATAAAGTCAGTGTTTAGTTCAGAAAGTTTGCTATCAAGGCTTGCGCAGCCCGAAAAATATGAGTTTACTACTGTAAATGACTATTTTGAGGGCAAGCATAACGCAGATAGCGGACTTTATGGACAAACACTAATTAATTCCTAATAGTGTAAAACCACTCCAGAACTTAGGAAAGGCTGTTTTATCATTATTTATAAGAGTTAACTTAGCCTTCTGTAAGGCTCCGGAATATGTATTGCCGTTTAGAATATTAGAATAGAATTGTACCATGAGTTCATTCGTGTTTCTGTCTCCAACCTTCCACAATGAGTACAAAATATTAAGAGCCCCTGAATAAATAAACCCCCTTGTCATTGACATAACACCTTCGCCATTGATAATTTTACCTAAACCTGTTTCACAAGCGCTTAGAACAACCAGATCAGCATTCAGCTCAAGATCAAACATTTCTCCTGAAAAAAGAATCCCATCTGAGCTACTCGATAAATCTGATGTATTACTGAAACGCCAGGAATCAGCAATTTCTGACTTTAAGTCGGTAGCTGTATCGTTTTGAGAAAAAACAATTCCTGACAGATAAGGATTGTTTTCATTAATAAATCCATGTGATGCTATATGCACATATTTATTCAAGGGAGCAGTTTTTCTAAAAGTATCCTCAGTTGCCTTTGAATAGAAATAGCCTGAGGCTTTCATTCCATTTTTGTTAAACATGGATTGGATTGTTTTTATTTCTTTTTCGGAATAAACTAATTCATTATAAGTTATTCCGTTTATAGATACAGATCGTAAAGCGTTATCTGTTATGTACGATGAATCTATGATTGTGGCGGTGTTAGACAAAATATACCCGTTTGTACTGTCCTTGCAAAAAACTGGAGCGTAACCAATAAAACTATTGTTTTTTGAGATTTTCTTGTCGCGGTCACTCGCTGCCTTGTAATATAAACTTGTACTATAATGGTATATTATTTCGTATTGTTTAATAAGGTATTCGGCTCCTCTGAAATCCATTCCTGTATCTTCCGGAATATGCTTGCACAAAGTTTCAAAAGGCAGATAATAAAGATCTTTATCTGGAATAATTACAAGCAATTTTTTCCCTTTGATAAAATGCTCAATTGGCATTATCATCTTCTTGTACAAAGTCCGGTTGTATTTCATAAATTCATTAACCCTCATTTTCTTAATACATTTCAGGTATTCCAGAATGTTCTTATTAAAAATAGAATCTATAGCAACATGAATGAAGTGATAATTATCTTTTTCTATTGCATAAATAAAGAGTGAAGTGTCAGCAACAAAATAATTGAGCACAACTGTTTTTTTATCTAATTGCCCCGAGATTATTTCTGGTGAAGAAATTTCAGAATTATATTTAAGTTGTTTGTATTTTGGATACTTGGTTTCAAATAGCACCAACAACTCGTTATATTCTGTTTCGAGTTGAAAAAGTCTGTTTGACAGTTCATTTATAGTATGCTTATCAGAGCTGTCATTTTGTTCCTTTAGTCTGATAATATCTGTTTTGTAAGCATTAATATATGCTGCCATTACATTTTCACGCGCAACAAGGCTGTCCGTGATGCCAGAAAAAGAAGAGGCATTGTTATTTGTAAGCATTTCCCGAAGAATACCGGCTTTGCTTCTTTCAATAAGGTTGAACATTATATTCTGCAACGATTTGTCATTAGTTTCCAGATATAGTTGATAAACAGATTCTAAAGCCTTATTCATGATCGTACCACTTTCTTCAGTCAGAAAGAATTTAGACTCGTTGGAAGCAAAACCGGAGCGTATTTCTTCCATCAGCTTAATTGATTCCATGTAAGTATCGACGGATGTTTTAAGATCTGAAAGTTTATGCCCCTGATCCAGGTATTTCAGATAGTATAATTCCCCTTTTAAAAACAATGATTTTAATTGAATCTGGTCTGAAAAAATATTCTTATTCTCCACTGAGAATGGCTCATCATGTTTTCCCGGTTCCAGACTATTGAACTTAATAGCATTATGGATGTTTGCAAAGGCTGAATCATATTGCTCCATCTCCATGTAAGTATTGGTAATACTATAATAAAGTTCAGCTATTTTCGGGTGTCTGCTACCCTGATAAAACTGTTGTCTGATTTGAACTGCTTGTTTAAAATTTTCAAGAGCCTGGTCGTATTCTCCTTGTTTTCTGAGTGTATTACCAATGAACTTCAATATTTCAGCTACGTCGGTATGTTGTTTCCCATAAATCTGTTCATTTATTTCCAGTGCCAGGTTTTGATAAATTAATGCTTCATCATATTTCTTTTGATTATAGTATATGCTGGCAATATTCGTATAAGAGTTGGATATTTCAGGATGAGCTGAAGGACGAATACTTTTTCTGATTTTTAATGCTTGCAACTGGAATTCCAGGGCTTCATTGTAATTTCCTGCAAACTCATTATATACACCCAAATTGGCATAACTCCTTGCAGTTGCCGGATGCTGCTCGCCAAGAACAGATAACCTGATATCCAGGGCCTTGGTTTCGTAACGGATTGCCTGGTAGAAATCTCCCTGGTTAAGGTGTTGTACGGCAATGTTATTATAGCAGTTTGCTATATCGGCATGATTTTCACCAAAAATATCTAACCAAATTGACAATGCGTTATGGTACATTACCTTAGCAGAGTCTCTTAAACCAAGATTGGCATATAAAACGCCTAAATTATTATAATTTGTTGCTACAGTCAGATGATTTTCACCAAACAATTTTTTGTCAATATCTAATGCCCGGTTATAACAAGATAATGATTTCTGATACTGTCCTGTATGTGAGTACTGAATCCCCAGATTTCCATATATCAATCCGGTTTTTACGTGATAGTACTCATAATATTTTTCAGCAATATTTAGCGCCGTATTCAAATAGTTAATACCAGATGAGTATCTGGCCAATTCCTTCATTACAAAGGCTCTGACAATGTTACATTCAACCAGGATTCTCCCCGAATCCCCAAATATTTCCGTTGCTTTTTTTATCAATTCAATAGTGCAACTATCTGCTCTGGTAAAATTATGTTCATTATATAAGTATACAAGGCAGACTGACATCTTACATCTTATTTGTTTTTCCCATTTTTGATGTTGTCCGTAAATATTACCAGCTTCGTTGTAATAATATACAGCACTGTCTGAATAATTCAGTTTAGCAAATGAATTGGCCCGTTGAATATATGATTTTGCCAAAAGGGTATCCGGCGGAATACTAAATGAAGCGGAATCTTCCGGAAAAGACCGTGAAGAATATACTAAGCATATTATAATGAAAAATGAAACTCTGTAATTTGTTTTATTATAATTCATTTGTTCAAATTTACAACAATTGAGTTTTGAAAGCAAAGTATCTTAATAGTTGATTGATTAAGGCAGGAAGGTTTATCTTTTTTACTGTTATAAAATATTTCAGATGTTGATAAATTTATTGATATTTATAGTAAATATTATATTACTATTCTTGTAACAATACCTTTTTATTTGTACCGGATCTTTCTTTAATTTTTTTATATGACTACCGGAAGTGATAATCCAGCAGAAGCTATTGCCTCAAAGTTAATTAACCAAACAAACCGTCATGTGTTTTTAACCGGGAAGGCCGGGACAGGGAAAACAACTTTCCTGAAAAATATTACTGAATATACCCATAAAAACACCATTATTGCTGCACCCACTGGTATTGCAGCAATAAATGCCGGAGGGGTTACCCTTCATTCCCTTTTCCAGTTACCTTTCGGGACGTTTATACCTTCCAATAACAGGATAAAAGAGAGCAATATTACGACACAGGTAAATACACCACAATCCCTCATCAGGAACCTTCATATGAACAAAACAAAGCGGGGAATGCTGGAAGAGCTGGAACTGCTGATCATTGATGAAGTAAGCATGCTGCGCGCCGATTTGCTTGATGCCATAGATATTGTATTACGTTATATAAAAAAACAAAAAAATAGTCCCTTTGGTGATGTACAGATGTTATTTATAGGAGACTTGTTACAGCTGCCGCCGGTAGTTAAAGAAGAAGAATGGGATTATCTTGCTCCCTATTATCCCGGGATTTATTTTTTTAATGCGAAAGCTTTACAACATAATAAACCTTTGTACATTGAGTTGGAAAAAATCTACCGGCAGTCTGACAAACTCTTTATCTCTTTGCTTAATCACCTGCGGGATAATACTATCAGTAAAGAAGACATTGAGCTGCTAAATAAGTATTATAAACCCTCGTTTCAACCCAATGAAAAAGAGGGTTATATATACCTGACCACACACAATCGCAAAGCTGATGAAACAAACAGGCAGGCCCTAAAAGAATTACCTGGGAAAACCTATTGTTTTAATGCGGAGGTTGATGGGGATTTCAGTGAATACCTTTACCCCGTTGAATGCAGATTGGAACTTAAAAAGGGGGCACAGGTAATGTTTATTAAGAATGACTATTCAGGGGAACAACGTTATTTTAACGGTAAAATTGGTTTAGTGAGTGAACTGTCACCCGACCGGATAAA
>JAUWMO010000328.1 GCA_030613125.1 Bacteroidota bacterium
AGCATCTCCTGTGCCTCACGGAGGAGGTCTGTATTTTTTTGAGCTTCCTCACCAGTCATCCCTTTCTGTATATTAACTTCTGACTGCTTTCTTAATTCCTGTTCAATTTTCACATAATATTCACCCACAAGGTGGTCTCCCTTTTTACCAGATGTTTCAGGAGTTTCATTATGTCCCCATTTTTCCCATGCAAGCATTGATTTACATATATGTATTCCCCTGTCATTAACGATGTTGGTTTTAATAACCTGATACCCGTTTGCTTCAAGAATTTTTGAAACGGAGAATCCAATCAGATTATTTCGTATATGACCAAGATGCAATGGCTTATTTGTATTAGGAGAGGAATACTCTACCATGTACAGATCTTTGTATTCACCCTGGGGTGTTATTCCATAATCAGGTTGCACAAATATTTCTTCGGACAAGGAAAGCCAGAATTCGTTTTTAAGCTCCAGATTCAGGAATCCCTTCACCACATTAAAACCATCTATTTCTTTAAAATCAGACATTAAATACTCACCAAGTATGTTTGATGTTTCCCCGGGACCCTTTTTTGAGAATTTCAATAAGGGGAAAACTACAATGGTAAAATCACCTTTAAATTCCTTCCGGGTATTTTGTATCTGAATAAGATCCCCTTGAATTTCAGCACCAAACAAATTGCTGACTGCTTTTCTAATTTTATCTTCCAGTATGAGTTCAATATTCATATCGGGACAATAGTTTACTAAATTTTTATTCTTGTCTCTTTTTCAGCAAACAAAGATAACACACAGATTCCTAAACCAATAAACAAAGCCGGAAATATTGTAAGAGAACATAGCTTGACAAATTTCCCTGTGAAATAATAAAAGGCTAAGGCTAAGGCTGAGGAGAGGTATAAGGATTTAGGAATAGTCATATTAAAATATTTAAAACTATGATTAAAATAAGCCGCTACATATTATATTTGTGACAATGGGTAAAAAGAAGAAAAAAAAGGGAAAAGTAGTCCAACTCCCGCTCTCACCTGAAAACTATATTCGGTCAAGAGCAAGGAATTTGCCTCTTTTCGAATGTATGATCTCTGATGGATGGAAAGAATCCGGCATGGCCAATATCCTGATCGCAAGGAATCATATAAATGGAAATATAACCTTTGGAATTTATCTTGTTGACCTGTATTGTCTTGGTGTAAAAGACACGTTATATAAATTTAACATTTCCAGATCAAAGTATCAGGAACTTAAAAATGACATAGAATATGAAGAAAAAATAATACCATGTGATTATGTACTGGCACATAACATAATTTTTGGGGCACTGGAATTTGCCGGTGAATTTGGTTTTGATCCACATAAGGATTTTGATAAAGTCACAAATTATATTCTTGAAAAAGATGATGATACCATTGAATTAATGGATATAGAATTTGGCAGGAACGGAAAACCATGTATCATAACAGAGGTTGACAAAAAACCTGCAAATGTGATCGCGCAACTTGAAAAAACCGCAGGGCACGGAAATTTTGAGGTCATTTTTATGGATAAAGAAGGATATTATTTTGATGATGTTGAGGAGGAAGAGGAGGAGAATAATGAGGACGATGAATATTGGAAAGAGATACATGATGAGCTTAAAGAATTAGGATCATGGAATGAAGCTGACTGGAAGGAATTCAGAGAAGGTAAAAAAGAGATTTCGGACAAAACCATGATTGCATTTATGAATTACTTCTTTCATGCCGGTTTTAATGAAGATCAAATAGGAAAAACAAGAGAAGAAGTAGATAGAATGATGGATTTTAGCATTTCTCATGAAACTTTTGAGGAGAGTGATTTATATGCCGGGTTTTTTTCAGATGATAAATTAAAGGTCAGAATTAAAGAAATATCAGATATGATAACTTCCGGTAAAACCAAAAATGTGATACCCACTTTAAAAACTTTAATTAAAAAACATCCTGATAATCCGTTTTTATATAATGAACTTGCGGTAGCTCTTGAAGATAAAGGTAAAATTCGAAAGTCGGAAGATATTGTTATTTACACGTATCAGAAATTTCCTGATAATCTATTTGCCAAATTTAGTTATTTGCAGTACCTTATTTTATACAACAAGTTTGAAGAAGTGGCTGAAATTCTTGACAATAAATGGACTCTAAGTGAATTGTTACCTGAAAGGAAATCTTTTTTGCCTGCTGAAGTTTTTGAATTCCATACTTTATTAATCCAATACTATTTTAGAACCGGTGATCTGTTAAAATCTGATTTTATTCTTGATGCCCTGTCAAACCTCTTACCCGGTTACAGTGAAAACAGGCTTGATATATTACTTGACCAGCTTAATTCAGGCAAGCTGGATTTCGTTAATAGTTTATTAAATGATGAGGGAAAGTCTAAAGAAGTTGTTCAAAGAATTTCAACTTTACAAAATCATCAAAATATATAATTATCAACTTTACTGCCTTTTAGAAATGAGACAATAATACCCAAGTTTATAAAACTGGAACAAAATAATAGATGGATGGGTTCCTGAGAGGTTTCTCTCCAGTAACTTTTGCAAGCAGCGAAATTTTAGAATTATAAGATTTTTCATGCCGAATCGTTCTATGCAATGATAATATCTTAATAATCTAATATCGTCCCTAAAGCCTGTATTGTAATTCTGATTCCTGTAAAGAGCCCAAAGATTTTCGAGACTCTTTTTTGTCTTCTCAATAAAGGCTGTATTCTTCTCCAGACCAGTGTGTAATAAGGCATTATCAATATGATGAACAGAAATATTATATTCTTTCAGCTGTAAACCGAATAGAGTATCCTCATGTCCGTAATCTGAAAGATCTTCATCAAACCTTATCTTATTGAATAATGGCTTATGAATCAAAAAATTAAAAGTGGAAAAAGATACCCAGGGATTTTTATTCCTGATTGATGCCGGTCGTTGCTCCCTCAACTTACCATATTTCCAACGAAGCAGTCTGTCCTTTGAATCCGGCGGATCTTCTGAATAGGAAGTACCACCACAAATAACCTGTGCTCTATCTTTGTTCTTCAAATAATTATCAAGAAAATCAGTATTGATTACCCTGGCATCGGAATCAATAAAAAGTAAATAATCATAGTTAGCTTCTTCTGCCAGAAGGTTCCGGATACGGGATCGTCCAACCCTCTCTTTTTGCCTGGACATCTTAACATTGCCTTGCCCGGTAACTGTTTTGTTTTGCCGGAATATATCCTTGTCAGAAGCATCATCACCAATTATTATTTCATATTTAATATCAGGTTTATCTGCCTGATCTCCAAGCGATTCAACCAGCTCAATAATATCATTGTTATAATTTGGTATTAAAATTGAGAGCATTTTTATTTAAAGCCGGAGTTGGTAATACTGAAAGTTACCTGTTTTCAGGTTTTAAAATGATAAAATAACAAAGTATATTTGTGGTTTCCTAATAAAAAAATTCAGAAAATGAGAAGATTCTGGTTCCTTATATCATTTCTCCTTATCTCATGGTCAGGCTTTTCCCAGGGGTATAAGATTGAAATTAAGGTTGATGGTATGGCTGACAGCACAATATACCTTGCCTATCACTATGGTAATAAAAAGTTCATGTATGATACAATTATAATGGATCATCAGGGAAAAGTAATAGTGGAAGGAGAAGATCCATTACCCGGTGGGGTTTATCTTGTTGTTATGCCCCAAATGAATTATTTCGAAATGCTTATCGGTGAAAATCAGGAGTTCTCTGTTGAAACCAAAACCGGTAATTTTCTCGAAACACTAAAATTTACAGGTTCACCCGAGAATACAGCTTTTCTTGAATATCAGAAATTCATGGTTGATATCAATAAAAAAAACAGTGAACTAAGAGAGCTTCTAATAAAGTATGTTATGAAACCTGATTCCCTGTTTATTATTCAGGATCAGCTGGATGAAAACC
>JAUWMO010000355.1 GCA_030613125.1 Bacteroidota bacterium
TCATGTACGAAGTACTTTGAAATTTGTAAGTCGAATTCCTGCCTGCCGTTCGGCAGTTCAGGCAGGGATCCCGAAAAGACGGAGTCTTATTCGGGATCCCATGGGGTTATACATGCCTGCCGAAACGGCCCGCCTGAACGGAACGGGCAGGCAATACAGGCAGGCCTGCCCGACTGTATCATAGGGTTATACCGGCCGGCAGGTTCCCCGCCTCTTGAGGCGGGGTATTTCATGACAGGTAAACAGTAATGTAACTATAATTTATTTTCGGGTTAAAAATCCATCTCAGGCTATTTTCATTTATGTAAATAATTGTATATTTGCGAATCTTTTTGTAATAATCATATTCCAATTTAGTAAATTAATAAATATTGTAAAATGGCTTACGTAATTAATGACGACTGTACAGCTTGTGGTGCTTGTGTTGATGAATGTCCTGTAGAAGCTATTTCAGAGGGTGACATCTACACAATTGATCCGGATTTATGTACAGATTGTGGTGCTTGTGTTGATGTTTGCCCGGTTGAGGCAATTCACCCGGAATAAATGCACTAAATGTTATTCTGGAAAAAAAAGAACCGGTCTGATATACCGGTTCTTTTTTTTATTGCTCTACCTTGGATCGTATCCTGAGGCCTGAAGTATTTTTTGATAATCAGAGTCAATCATTAATTCAGACAGCGTAACTTCAGGGTTCCGATTCATATATTGTTCAATTACTTTCCAACCAAGCCATACGGCTGCCCTCCCCGGTGATTCTTTTGGAAAAAAATTTGTGTAGGGTGCTTCTCCGGTGAGTTTCCTGATAGAAAGGTGATTAGTGTTATATAACAACTCGTTTTCAATCAAATAGGTCCACATTTCATTTTCATTATTCTTACACCACTCTAATTGTTCTGAATTGAATCCCATAATTAATTCATCTGCTGAACCAGGTATCATGGCCTGTACAAAATAGATCAGTTTTCCTTCATATAAGATATTGTTTAATACATTATAGGTTTCAACTTTAGCATCAAATTCAGTACGGGCCCAGGCATACATGCAATCAGTGGGGATCTTTTCTTTATACATTTTATCTCTTTGATAATGTGGGATACCTAACTGTGAGTAGTATTTATAATCACGGCCAAGGTATCGATCCAGACCAATTGCCAGAATATTGGTGTCAATTACTATTGAGCTGTTAAATCCTGAAATAAATGTGTATATGTGAGGAATTTGCTTCTCAGGAAAGTAATATTTGTAATGCTTAAAAGCCTGGCTAAGTTCATATTTAAGTGATTTGATATCACTAAATATTTCCATACACTTTATATAAACATCATTGTTCACACGATCGGTCAAGAAGGCTTGAAGAAACCGGGAGTATGATGGATCTGATGGTTCACCAATATTGATGACATATCCAAATAAAGTGAAGAACCTGCCATATTTTTTCTCAAATTCGGGAATGGCCTGCTCAATACTATCTATGTTCATACTGAAGAGATCTCTTTCAAATCTTTGAATTCCCACGTCTATATTTATATTTGAAACCGGCACTTTGGGACGGTCTGGTTTACATCCCCAGGAAATCAACAGGCTGAGAAAATGAATTAATAAAATATATTTCATATATCTGATGTTAATATTTTTTTTTATTAGAATTATTATGTAAAAATAATCAAGTTATTTTTTACAATACCCTATTTTTGATCTCTTGAAGAATGATCTCAATATTTTTTTCATATTTACTACATTTACATCATCGTGTAATTAAAGCAAACTTTGTTTTATCTCTTAAATTGTTCTTAAAATG
The DNA here is from genome assembly GCA_030613125.1 of Bacteroidota bacterium. Taxonomy (GTDB): domain Bacteria; phylum Bacteroidota; class Bacteroidia; order Bacteroidales; family VadinHA17; genus JAUWMO01. The sequence continues at coordinate 1,802 of JAUWMO010000355.1, forward strand.
CTAATTAATTATTGTAGTATACTATTAATAAAATCCTTGAAAAATCGGTCTTTCAGGATTTACGGTTTATTAATAATCCTTGTTCTCTTATCAAATCATTTATCTTACTCACAAAAGAAAACTTCATTCAGTGTCTCGGTTGAACCTTTAATATCGTGGTTCTCAAATGATAACCAGAATATTGATACCAAAGGGAGTAAAATAGGAATTGCATATGGTATAACCCTCGATCGGTTTTTTGATGAAAAATATGCAATAACATCAGGCTTCTTCATGACATATTTTGGAGGGTTTTTAAATTACGGAGATACAGTTAATATTAAAACTTCAATAGATACTGTGATGATTCCTGCTGGTACAAGGATGTCATATAATCTTCACTATTTGAAAATACCTCTTGGCCTGAAATTTAAAACGGTTGATATAGGATACAAAATTTTTTATTTTGAAGTTGGAATGAATGCATTAATAAGGCTTAACTCAAAAGCTTCTACTGATAATAATTTATTACACAGGGATAAGATCAGGGATGAAACCCGGTTTTTTAATCTGGCTTACTTTGTTGGTGCAGGACTGGAATACTCGCTTGGGGGATCTACATCTTTAATTGGTGGTATTTATTACTCAAATTCATTATTGGATATTACTACTGATATTTTAAATAAACCGAATGATCATCTTCGCTCAAATCAAATCGCATTAAAATTAGGGGTTCTTTTTTAATCATTTTTTAAATTATTTATGAAAATAGGTCTGGCACAATTAAACTACCATATTGGAAATTTCGACCAGAATATTTCAAAAATTGTAAATACAATTAAGGAGGCGAAAAAGCAAGAGGCTGACCTGGTAGTTTTTTCTGAGTTTTCAATTTCTGGTTATCCTCCACTTGATTTACTTGAAAGGGAGGAGTTTATATCAAAATGTAGGAAAGGAATATCCGATATAGCTAAACATTGTGATTCAATTGCTGCTATTGTGGGTGGACCGGAAAAAAACCCGAATCTGGAAGGAAAGAATTTATTCAATGCAGGATTCTTTCTGTTTAAGGGTAAAATTCAGCATGTGATCCATAAAAGTTTGCTTCCAACTTATGATATATTTGATGAGTACAGGTATTTTGAACCGAACACAAAATTTGAGGTGATTAAGTTCAAAGGTAAAAAACTGGCTTTAACAATTTGCGAAGATCTGTGGGATAAGCAGGAATTTGAAACAGATTTTGGAAGGAACTGTTTATACAAGGTGTCCCCATTGGATGAGCTGGTAAAGTTTAAGCCTGATGTTATTCTAAACATTGCAGCCTCACCTTATTCATATCATCGTGAGACAGCGAAAAAAGATATTTTTATTGGTAAAGCAAAAACATACCATCTCCCGGTTTTCTATGTAAATCAAATGTCAGCACAAACAGAACTGATTTTTGAAGGTGGATCTCTTGTGGTCAATTCTTCAGGTGAAATATTTGATG
>JAUWMO010000197.1 GCA_030613125.1 Bacteroidota bacterium
ACAGCCGCCGGACAGAAGCGCTGAGGCTTCTTACCGAAAAGCATCAAGGCTGCGTGAAGAAGTCGGTTCTTGTCGAGCAGACCTAGCTCGGTCAGCACAGTCTTCGGCGTTGGTGTCGTCTCGAAGGAAAACTTCCTCTTCTCGGAGGCTTCAGTGACAAACCAATCGATGCGGTCCGGTGCGATATCGGACAACTTTCCGCCTTTTGCTGGTGTTAGATAGAAGGGATCTTTCATGGTGTGGTCCTCCGGTTTTGTTCCTGTTGCCAGTAAAGCAAGCTTCTCTGGACCTCACTACAGAGGTGGTCCGTGTTGCGGAAACGGGTGTAGGTATGCGTGCTGGCTTTCCTAATGAGTGCTTGCATGCGTTTCGCGCGGTGCGCTTTCGGAGTCAGTTTCTTGACAAAAATCAGAGGATCACGGCCTATCTCGATGGCGTAGTCAAACTCCTGTTCAGTGGCTGAAATCCCGTTTTCGTTAAGCCTTCCGTAACGAAGTCCAAAGATGCCCAGATAGATGGCACATTTGTCGATTTCCCCCAGATAGATGTCTGATGGGCTCCGCCGGCTGGCCGGGAGGTTCTCAAAGATGAAGGCATAGAAGAACTGGCTCCAGTAGGGATCGTTATTGATGAACGAGGCTAGCTTGTCCCTTGTATGAGCAAACTCACTTTGGACACTGCTGATGAAAATTTGCTTTCGCTTCATGGTCACTCTCCTAGTTTCCCGTGAATCCCTCGTAACGCTTCGTCAGTCTCCCGCGCTTTGGAAGCTGCAAGCAACATATCATATCTAGGATTACGGCGATTTTCCTTACCATAATTGTTTACTTTTAATGACTGTTCCTACATTTTCTCGGCGCATAACATTATATTCTACCCCAAATTACCATATAATACTCATATATCCAAGTGAAAACGGATTCCATGTAATACTCCTTTTTTATATATATAATATCCGGAGCTCGTTTGATACACCTGGTGATTTGCAAGAATAAAAAAATGATTTTGGATTATTGTTTTATTTTGCACGAAAACCGCAATTCTCACAATTAGGATCATTAAGACTGCTCTCTGCACATTATGGCACAAACTTATACCCTACACCTCTAACGCTCAGGATATGTTTTGGCTTTGCCGGATCTTCTTCCAGCTTTTTTCGCAGATCGAGTATGTAATTATCCACAGTCCGGGTAGTAGGGGTAACATCATATCCCCAGACTTCATTCAGCAGTTCATGACGGTGGATGACCTCTCCTTCATGTTGGATGAGGTATTTTAACAGTTCAAATTCACGACTTGAGAGTTTAATTTCGACATCCTTTACGAAGGCCTGGAATTTCCTGAAGTCTAATACAACATTTCCAAAAGAGTATTTTTCTATTTCATTTGGATCTGGTTTAGATCTCCTGAGCACTGCCCTGATACGTGCCAGCAGTTCCGGAATACTAAAAGGTTTTGTTAAATAATCGTCAGCTCCCAGATCCAGGCCTCCTACTTTGTCCATTTCAGATCCCCGGGCTGTGATCATGATTATTGGCAGTTCCGGTTTTTCTTTTTTCAGCCTTCGGCAGATCTCATACCCATTTATCCCCGGTAACATTATATCCAGTAATAACAGATCAACATGTTTCTCAAGAGCAATTTGTAAACCTTCCTGTCCATCGGCAGAGGAAAGCACAGAATACCCTTCGAAAGTCAGATTGTCTTTTAACCCACGTAAGATACTTATATCGTCTTCGATTATTAGTATGATCATTATCCTATTTGTATGTATCGGAAGTTCAATGTTTATGGCTTGATAATGGCTAATTTCATTATACTTTGCATTTTTAAGTAGGCAATCTGCCGACTACCGACTGCTGACTGCCTACGGCATAACCCGCAACTTGAGTTAAATTATTATTGTAAACTTACTCCCTTCATTAATTTGGCTCTCAACCAGGACCCTGCCATTATGAGCTTCAACTATTTCCTTTACCACGGTAAGCCCAAGTCCTGTACCGCTTGTTTCTTCTCCTCTGTTTTGCCCGATCCTGTAAAATTTATCAAATATCAGGTCTGTCTGGTCCTCAGGAATCCCAATTCCTTTGTCTTCAACCACAATATTAATTGTATCTTTTTCTTTTATCAATTTACAAAAAATTTCTTTGGTATTCCGGGAATATTTAATCGCATTGCTTAGCAAATTGATCACAGCCTGTTTAAGAGCATCAGGATCGGCGTTTATAAAAACATTTTCTTCAATTTCTGTATGAACACTGAAATTTTCTTCAACAAGCCAGTAATCCAGGTCATGCAAAGCAGATTTAACTAATGCAGTAATATCCACTTTTTTAAAACTATATTCAAGTTTACCTTTTTCTCTTTTTGAAAAATCAAGGATGTTGTTGATCATTCTTTTTAATCTTTCGGTCTCTTTCAGGATTATATTCAGATACTCTTTTTTACCGGTTGTAGTCTTCACCCTTCCCAATAAAATGGATTCAGCGAACATATGAATTGAAGTAAGAGGTGTTTTCAGTTCGTGAGTTACATTGGAAACAAAATCTGATCTCAAACGGCTGAGACGTTTTTCTCGCAGGATATCCCTTAATATCAGCAGAACTCCCAACAACATCGCACCCAACAATAAAACTAATGCGATCCCGTAAGTCCAGCTCCTTCTTTTTACATAGGTATCAACCAGGTTAATATCCTTCAGACTGATCCGGACCATATGGGTTGGGAAAAATGAGGAAAATTCCGTTGTGAAGCCTAATTCGTTGTTGGTTTGAGAATTACTCTCTTCCTTTTCTATTAGATTGATATTGTATTCGAATTCTGTATTCTCACAATAGTCTGATTTTTTAATACCGGACCAGATTTGATTGAGTTCAAGACAAAAACCCATGGGATATTCCAGGTCAGGATCTATTAATACTATTTTTGCCGTATCAGACGAAATCCCGTTTATTACATTAAAATTTCCCAGTGTTAGGGGATATTCCGAATCCTTTCCGCTCATCAATGACTCTTTGATAATGTTACCATAATTATTAATGAATCTTATCCTGCTATTTATTTTTTGGATGTATTCCTCTAATTCCGAAATCTGTTTATCATCTGTCATTCGTGAATTAAATTCCCAGTTTGAAATCTGAGTCAGGATCTCCGCTGTACTATTGTTTAATGGAATTGTCCCGCTGGTCAATTTTAACAGGAAAGATTCAATTTCCTTAATAACCATTATAAAATTAGTAGAATCGCTCAATTTTAACAAGTTCAGGACCGCATAATAGGCATACGGATATCCGTTATTATCTAATACTGAAAAATGCTTATCGGTTATTTCAGAATAGTAAGAATATGCCTTCTCATTATTCTTCATTTTAAGATTAACGCGCGCTAATGCATTTAATGATTTTGCAGAATCGAATTTACATGAAGCATGATTTAATGAAGCCCTGTAGTAGTTTGCAGCCTGATTGTAATTCCTGACTTGAAATTCCCTTTTTTCAGCTTTCTTAAAGTCTTGCAGGAATGCTGTTGAGTGCATCTCTTCAGTATTCACTTTAAGATCCTCCATGAACCAGGGCCAAAAGAATTTCTTTTCCTTACTTATAACGAATGGATTTTTGATGAAATCGAGCGTGTCACATATCTTTAATGCAGTCCAATCGATTTCTCCTTCTTTCAATACAAAGCTTGTAAACCTGCCGGCAAGCTCTTCCAGTTTTTTCTGAAAGTTTATTGAAACCTGATCAACAATAAGTCGCTGTTCTTCTGTTACTTCTTTTTCAGTTAATTCCTTGAAATTAGAAATACTGTTAATGCTTAAATAAGTAAGAATACCGCCGGATACAACCACGGTAAGAATAAAAACTAGGATCAGTCGGGTACCCGGCTTAATAATTCTTTTCACGTTTTTTATTCTGAATACAGGTATGAAATTAGTCATTTTCAACTATGAAATGCAACTGCCACGGATTCCCGTGGCAGTTAACAAGTTCACGATGATTCATGAAGAACTGTTACTTTGAAAAGCATCTTTTTATTTCTTGAAGAGATTTTCCATTGTCCAGACCTCCGAACCCTGGCCGATCTTAGCGTCTAAAACTATTTGTTTGCCATCAGGATGCACCTCGATATTCTCTATTTCCCCTTGCGAAAACTTATCTTCAAATACAAAGATACGTTCCGGATCTCCGCCATTTGCCGGGACACGATAAATCTCACGTGGAACTTCGCTTCTATATAGCCCGGTTTGGAATATCAGGTACCTGGCATCAGGTGTCCAGTCAATGATGTATGGTGTAACATGATCCTCAGTTTCTACCAGGATCCTTTTTTCTCCACCACCTGAAGACATAATAAATAATTCGTGTGGATCACAACAGAAATTCCCAAATACGATTTGCGTACCGTCAGGAGATAGCTTGAATTGAAGAATCTGATCCTCACCAGTGTAGATTGTCCTTTCCTGTTTTGTGTCAGGATTTTTTGTAAGGATGGATTTTGTATCTTCTGATAAGTAAAAAATATTTTTTCCATCCTTTGAAAATACAGGGGAATTACCTATTGGAGATTGAAAACTTCTTTGCTCCCTCTCTTTCACCAGAATGGAGGTTCTGTCTCCCGAGTGAATATCTACCGAAAAGAAACCCTGAAGACTATCTTCATTTGTTCTGGCGTGAATCAGTAAAGACTTCCCATCAGGGGACCATTGGGGTTGATACAAAAAATATGAGCCTGGTAAATACAGCTCTGTATCCAATGTACGGGTCTTTTGGCTTTCTGTATCATAGATGGTTAGATTTTGCTTGTGTCCCAGAATGTTGTCACGTTCATCGGACACTGAAAGATATAATATATTCCTTCCATCGGGAGACCAGATTGGTTTAACATTTCTTTCATTCTCCATGCTGGAAATTTTATGCGGTTCAGAAAGAATTTGCCCCGTACTAAAATCCATACTGGCAATAAATATATCGGAACGCGTGTACTGAGTCGAATAGAATAATGTATTATCCCTGGTTATTCCCAGAAGTTTCGCTTTCTCACCAAGATTGGACTTGAGAAGTTCGGGTTTGTCTTCCGCAACACCTTCATCTATCTTTAATGTCCAAAGGTCATCTGTTCCCATGCGGTCACTTCTGAACACAATCCCCTTCCCATCGGGTATCCATAATGGATTATTGTCATCGGCTTTATCTTCAAGAATCAGCTGTTCAGAACTGCCATCTGTTGCGAACAGGTAGATGTTATTGTTATGACTACCTTTTTCCTGGTGTAAAGGATAGATGATGTACTTGCTATCCGGGGAGAAGTCACCACAACATGCTGGTTGATGCGGTTCCAGTGTTTTTATTACACGGATTGATCCATCATCCACAGATACCAGAACAATATGGCCAATGGCATGCTCAGACCGGGGATCGTTTTCTTCAAGGTCAGCCAGAGCAAGAATATACTGTCCATCTGGCGACCATGCCACGGGCCAGGGAGTTATATATCCCTGTCCACTACGGAGTAACCGATCACCTGTACCGTCTATATTAGCGATACGAAGTTCAGTGCCATCACCGGTAAACCAATAATATGCCAATTGTTTGCTGTCAGATGACCAGACAGAATTGTCAGGAAACTGCACTGGAGCTTTCCAGGTCCCTTTGTCGGTGATATTCCAGGTTTCCCCGGTCTTTATATCCCTCACGGCCAACTCAATAGCATCCCAATTAATGTAATTCAAGTAGCGGCCATCTGGAGATACTCCATATACATCACCGGCAGGGGCCCAAACCTGTCTGATGATCAAATCTTCGGATTTGGTGGTTTCTCTTCCGGCATTAAGGTTAGCAAGTTTTTTCTTTCCAATGGCCACTACCTCACCCTGGTCAGCAAAATCAGCGATTAGTTTTTCGTAGGTTTTTTTTGCTTTTTCCTGTCCCAGTTTTTCGTAGCAGAGCCCCACATGAAGCAAGGCATTTGCTCTGAGTGATCGGGCAGCTGATACATCATCGACGACTTTATTATAGATATCGATCGCCTCCTGGAGTGATCCTTCACCCTCTTCCTTAATTAATCACTGTTGAAAAAGCTGTTCGGGTTTTTGAGAAAATGAGGATGTAGTGATGCCTGTTGCCATTATAATCAGCAAGGCAAGCAGTTTAATAATAGTTGAAGTTTTCATTTTTAGCACCTCCGATTTTAAATTAATATTCTTTATAGCAAACTTACTATGGAAAAGGAGGTCAAGTGTCACAATAATGTACAAGTTATGTAAAAATTGTGTCATGGAAACATAAAACAACTAATGAAATTTAAAATGGGCTATAACTACCTCATTGGGAGAATTGGGCAGGATAATTGAAGAAGTGAGTAGATTATCTTAATGTTTCCCGGTTCTTATCCAGGAAATTACATCGCAGGATTAGCTCCTGTTTTCGTCACTCTTGCAGAAAAACCTCATAACTCTTTGATATTTAGTGTTGATTTTTCTAATTTTAGTACTGCATTGACGAAAACAAGAAAAAGAAGAAGAAAGTTATATCCCCCTTGAGGGGGTCACCGTAGGTGGGGGGTGGAAAA
>JAUWMO010000240.1 GCA_030613125.1 Bacteroidota bacterium
CTCCTTTTCTATCCCCTGTTTCGGCATCGTAAGATACTTTTACAGGTGTACCGGACCTGTCGACTCCTGCGATAAGTTCTCCCTGGACAATCATGCCCCAGGTGCCACCCTGTTTCCCGTTTGGAGACAGATAAAAAAGAAATTTCCCGGTTATGCGGTTAAAAACGGCAGGCATAGCACGTCCGGAAGGAACAAACAGCTTGTTCTCAGAGGCAATTATATAACTCTGTGGTGATACACCACCGTATTATAAATCAAATACATTGTCATCAAGGTCATCATTTTTCCATATCGAAGGAGAAAACCGGATTGGTCCTTCAGCGAAAAAGGTCCATTTTTCTTTTCCTGATGAACTGTTTAAAGCATAAACTTTATTGTCAACTGAAGATCCAAAGTAAACCAAACCTTTTACCGCAGAAACATGAAATGTATTATCGAAGTGCATTCTTTGCATTTCTTCTGCCGGCAGGCTCCAGGCAGGTTCCGGAGCATGAACCGGAATATAGGTCCAGTTCAGAAAGAGTTCGGAAGGGATTTCTTCGGTGGTTGCTCCGCTTCTGGTTCCATCATGCCGGTATGTTTGCCATCCCTGTTCGGGATCAAACCTTGTGCAACCGATAGTGCCAAAAATGATTGTGATAGCAAGAACGATTATTGTCTTATAATACTTCATTTTGTGACCTGATTTTGAGTGTTTTGTTTTCATGTGAAAGTTTTCATCCCATCAGGGATGATTAGAAAATAGCCCGGTAATTTATTGCCGGGAAAATTTACACCATTAATAGTTTGTCCTGTAGGGACAATTGAAATTATAAGGTTTATTGCACAATCTCTCCTTTACTCAAATAAAAAATACGATCGGCAAATTGATCTGCGTCCTTACCGTGAGTCACAAAAATAACGGTACCTCCGGTTTGATGATATTCTTTAAGAATTCTAATCACTTCCCGGGAATTATCCGGATCAAGATTACCTGTTGGTTCATCGGCCAGGATTATTTTTGGTTGATGGATCAGGGCCCTGGCCAGGGCAACCCGTTGGCGTTCACCGGCACTGAGCTCTGAAGGTTTATGCAGGATGCGATCTGATATACCGAGTTGGGCTGCCAGTTCTGTTGCTTTACGCTGTCTGGCTCCATTACTACCCAGTCCGGCAGCAAGCATAATATTTTCCAGAACATTTAAATACGGAATGAGATAAAACATTTGAAAAACGAAACCGATATTGGATGCTCTGAATTTTGTCCGCTCAAACTCATTCAAGAGATAAATGTCTTCATTTTCAACATTAACAACGCCTGAAGAAGGTTGTAACATTCCTCCAATACTAAGTAACAAAGTTGTCTTACCACTTCCGCTTGGCCCCCTGATAATAATAAATTCACTTTTATTTACATGCAAGTCAATATTTTTCAGTGCCTCCACCTGTTTCGGGGGTGATCCGAATATTTTACTGACCTTATCAAGATGAATCATAGTTATTCTTTTCTTAATGTTATCGCCGGATCTTTCATTATTGCACTCAATGTAGGCAAAAAAGCTGCAAATGCTGAAAAGACAGGAGCTGCAATTATTGACCAAATCAATAATGAATAAATGGGTTTCAGTGAATCAGCAGTAATTTTGAAAATTCCCGTACCAAATTTTAAAGCCAGTATGGTTCCGGTTGCATAACCAATAATCGCACCCAATAATCCAATCATCAGAGCTTTCCATATAAAAAGTGCAAAGATTCTCACTCCGCTATGACCAATTGCACGTAATATGCCGATTTCCTTTTGTCTTTCTCTCACATTTATCATCGTAAGCACTCCTATCCATATAACAATTACGATTATCACAAAGATGGTAATAACAGCAAAATATTCTTCAATCATATGTCTTTGCCGTTCGCGGGCATTTGCAATTGTTGTATTCATAATTACTTTCGCTTCAGGAAGAACCTGGTCTAATTGTTCCCGTAATATTTCCAGGGGATCATTTTCATCGGGTGAAACACAAAGACAATTGAGTGCCATAATCTCATTTATTTTCCCTTTAAAACCAATCAAATCCTGGAACTCTGATAGTGCACCATAAATTCTTATATCATCTATACTTCCGGTTTCGGAAAGAGTTTTATTTACCTTAAAGTATCTGTTAAAAATTTTGATTGAGTCTTCCTGGCGAATTTGCATATCTTTTGCCAACTCATACCCTACATATACAGTTCCTGGCTCAATACTAAAGATCATAGCGGTTTTTTTCTTTTCCGAGGGTTCAATCTCCGGTGCAATACCGGTGAGAACCACCTCTTTATTGTTCCAAATTATTTTTTTATGTAAGGTCGCGGTCAAATGAGCAAAGGAATAATCCTTAAATTCCCAAAACCGGTTAATATAATCTTCGGGCATGGTAAGGTCTGAATAACCTTCTGTCCAGAATTTATTCATATCGGTTTCCCCGGGGATAATCCGCAGATTAAACCCCATATCACGTGTCAGACGTATGGTCTCCTTTTTTGATGCATCATTTGCCGTAAAAAACGATACAAAAAACGCCACAGCAATAGTTACAGCCAATAAGGCAAGAACGAAATTTAGTTTTCGATGAAGAATTTCTTTATATATAAGTTTAATTAACATAAATTGTAACGGTATAATTGTTATAGGTTATATATTAAAGGTTATAAGAAGTTTCAAGTTTCAAGTTTATTCATTTATTTTCCCAGTTATTTTCAATATTAAACTAATTTACAGTCAAAATTTCACAAATCTGCAACCCCGCCCGAACGATTAGTGTCCTCCCCGTCCGTACCGGCACGGGCGGACAGTCGGGCGGGCTGTAACCTGCAACATCATTAATACTTCATTATCTCTTTTGTTTTACTTTTTTACGTTTATGTCTTAAAAACAGAAAAACACCTGCAATCAAAACAGCAAGCAAAATTCCTACAAATCCCAATAAAATTGTTCTGAAAACCAGGTTATTCTTAATTGGTGTTGTTTGGAAAAAAGATTTCCGTATGTCGGAAGCTGAAATCCTTTGAACATCCTGAGAACTTTTTTCAATCTCAAATTTTCCTTCGGTATATCCTAAAAGGTTATCTTCTACAGGATTCAATGGGTTTTCAGATATTGTTTTTACTGAAAGTATCTGGCTCATTTCAGCTCTGACCAATGGACTTTCGACATCGAAGCCAAGAAATTGTGCCAGTTCAGATTGTACTGAAGGTTCCCATCGCAGGGGGAGCATCCTTCCCAATATCCAGAAGTGATCCAGTCCGCATTCACAATCAGCACCAACAACGGTAAGCAGATTAAATACTTTCCTTTTGGTGATCTGATCACCCTTTAAAACCGGTCCCATTATTCTTCCTCTTCCATAAATAATGGCAACAAAAGGCTCAATGGATTCTTCTGCCTTGATACCCAGGCTCATGAGGAGGATCCTTTCTTCATATGCTTTTTTATGTGGGATAATTAGAATGCCCGGGGGAGAATTTACCACCTTTGGCATTTGATCCAATGTTTTGGAAATTTCCATGACCGCTTCATTTGCGTAGCCTATGGCATATTTGTTTTCTGGTGTATTTTTCCCTTCAACTACCAAAACCACACAATACGACTGGAGAAGCTGGTCGATAATGGATTTGCGAAATGTAGAGGAAACAAGATTTTCCAGTAATAGCCATACCGATTCATTATAAGATCGTCCCGGGTAACTAAATGAACAGATCATGGATTCTCCTTCCGGGAAAACAAACAGAGCCGACGGAAAAGATTGGATATTATATTTGTCAAGATAGTAAAGTGTTACGGAATCGTTTTCCTCGTCGACATTGACTAATTTAAGTTTAACATTCGTTTCATTAAGAAGGGCAAAGGATAATTTTTTAATTGTAGAAATATTTTCTTCGGGCATATCGGATCTTGTAAAAATATAGATATGATATGGCATGGAGCCAATATCAGAGAAGCCTATTTCACGGATGGTGTAGCGGCAGGCAGAGGTATTTAAAGGATAAAAGAATCCGATTAGAAAAGCAATAAATAGAGCTTCACAAGATGACCTGTTCATTCCTTAAAAATAAAGGTTTATTGTATAAGATGAAAATTAATCTCTAGTCTTCTTCTTCCCTGTAGCATCCACGAATCCAGTGAATATTAAAATCTAACCTACTCGGCATTTACTCTTCTGATCACTAAGATGTTCAAATTTTTTTACCCTTTCTTAACAATTCCCCAACCTGTTTCTATAACCGGCTCCTCAGTGCCTTTCTCGGCCAATTTAGCGTAAAGACCTGGTCGCCTAGCCCGGAGATAGCGCCTGCCAGGGGAATCAGCTATCTTCTCAGGGGTACATAACCCAACGACAACATCATCCCCCAATGTATTACATTCGGCAATGATTTCACCATAAGGATCGATAATCATTGCATTACCATTTCTGATTTGGTCATCATCTACGCCGATAGGATTGGTAAATACTGCGTAAACGCCATTCTCGTAAGCACGGGTTGGTAACCATTTCATAAGCCACCCCCGTCCTTTGGGTCCCATGAATTCCTGGCGTAAACGAACAGGATCACGGTCCCTGTTATCCCAAAGTGCCTTATCTATCCAACCTCTTCCCGGCATAGAGGATGGCAGACAGCAGGTCACATGGGGCATGAAGATTATTTCTGCTCCCATAAGGGTGGTAATTCTGACATTTTCGACAAGATTGTTATCATAACAGATAAGAATTCCACACTTTATGCCATCCAGGTCAAAGACACAATATTCATTTCCATTTGTTAAGTGCTTGTTGATAAAAGCATGAAGCTTCCTGTGTTTTGCCACTAATCCATCTTTGTTCACACAGACATATGTGTTGTATATGTTATTATTTTCATCCTTCTCAACCAAGCCTGCAAGAATGAATATCTTGAATTCCTTTGCCATATGAATCAGTTTGCTTGTACTAGCGCCATCAGGCACATATTCGGCCAGCTCAAACAATTGTGGTTTGGAAAGATTACGAACAAAGGTGTAGGCAGTAATACATCCTTCATGAAAACTCACCACCTCTGCTCCCTGCTCTACAGCTTTACGAAGCAATTTTTTCATTGCCGAAAAGTTATATGCTTTGTCACCATTACGGTTTTCAAATTGTGCTGCACCAATACGAATATTTCGCATAATTATTTCCTGTAATAATTATTTTATACCATTATTATTGAATATTTTTTACATATAAAATATTTGACAGTTTTAGTTGTGGCTTTTTCTTAATCAGGATACTTTCCATCTGTTACTTTGATAATCTTAAATATCGCTGGTACGTAATCAGAGAAATATTTACTATCATTATAAATATCCGTATCAATTCCTACTTCTAAAATTATATAATCATTAACTTAAATTTGTTCTCTAACGCCTAACTTAATTAATCCATCAATAAGCCCGTTTAACCGCTCTTCCTGATTTTCTTTTGGATGAGTACATATCTTCTCAATTCCAGGCACTTTCTCATTTACTATTTCAAGAT
>JAUWMO010000235.1 GCA_030613125.1 Bacteroidota bacterium
AACTCTGAAGAGACAATTAAGGATAAAGCTGATGCTTTACAGGTATCTGAATTTAACGACTCTATTGAGTACAGGAATGTTAATTTCAAATACAATACTGAACCTGTACTGACAGATATAAATCTAAAGATAGAGAAAGGAAAAACAGTTGCTATAGTTGGACAATCGGGGGGAGGTAAGTCAACCATGTCAGACCTGTTACCACGGTTTATTGAACCAGACTCGGGAGATGTGCTGATTGATGGAATACCTGTTGACAGATACAAGCTTACTGATCTTAGGAACCTGATGGGCATTGTAAACCAGGAACCAATTCTGTTTAATGATACTTTCTATAATAATATTGCTTTTGGGATTAACAGTGCGCGACGGGATGATGTGGTAAAAGCCGCCAAAGTAGCAAACGCGCATGATTTTATTTTGGAAACACCGGATGGATATCATTCAAATATTGGTGAGCGTGGCAGCAAATTATCAGGTGGCCAACGGCAAAGAATCAGTATTGCACGGGCGTTATTGAAAAATCCTCCTATTCTAATTCTTGATGAGGCTACATCCTCACTGGATACCGAGTCTGAAAAATTGGTTCAGGATGCAATTGTAAAACTCATGGCAAACCGTACTACCATAGTTATTGCTCACAGGCTGTCAACAATAAAAGGTGCAGATGAAATATGTGTGATACAGGAAGGAAAAATTGTTGAGCGTGGAAAACATTCTGAGTTACTTAAGCTGAAAGGTCACTATTACAACCTCCATAAGCTTCAATATTATGATTAATTGCAAGTCGTGACCAGACTTGGGCTCGGGTTACGACTAAGCGTAGGGAGTTTCCTTCTTACATCCATCCCACAATCGTAGCCCGATCCGTCAGTCGACGGACGGACCACGATTCTCCCTGCCTTGTAAGTCGTGACCCGACTAGAGTTCGGATTTCGACTGAGCATACATTCTAACAACTTAAAAAGAATTACTGGTAAATTTTCACGTTTAAATTTATATTCCAGTCCGTCCGGTCACCGGCGGCCAAAGCCTTGCGCCACCGCTATGAGCTTCAGCGGCACGCGGATGGCGACGGCTCGCAGGCGGGCATTATTCCAACATTCCAACCTTCCAACATTCCAATGTTTCAAGATAACTACGCATTATCCTGAAGAGTCGTTAATAAATATTTCGCCCCGTTAATTTTTAGTTGATATCTTTTTAATTGATAATTCATTTTAAGCTCTGTGTTGGTGTATCTTCGGTGCACCTAATCTTAATACTTAATCAACATGAGCGGTCTCTTTGGCACCATCTCTAAGAACAATTGTGTATCTGATGTCTTTTATGGTACCGACTATCATTCCCACCTTGGTACAAAGCGGGCAGGCATGGCTTTCTTTAACCTGGAAGATGGTTTTCAACGGGCTATACACAGCCTCGAAGACGGTTACTTCAGAAATAAGTTTGAGACAGATGTTGCTACATTCTCAGGCAATCTGGGGATAGGGGTAATCAGTGACACTGAGGCTCAACCCATCCAGGTGTTTTCACACCTTGGCCGTTTTGCTATTGCAACTGTCAGCAAGATCAACAACCTTGATGACCTGGAAGAGCGGTTTTTGAAGCAACACAAACATTTTGCTGAAACAAGTCAGGGAGGAGTGAATGCCACCGAACTGGTGGCCATGCTCATCAGTGAAGGGGATGATTTTGTCTCAGGAATTAAAAACGTATTCCATTATCTGAAAGGCTCCTGCTCTATACTGATCCTTACTGATAAATACATTATTACTGCCCGTGATAAACTGGGACGTACACCTATTATCCTGGGCAAGAAAGAAGGAGCATGGGCTGCAGCATCAGAAACATGTGCTTTCTCAAACCTGGGATTTGAAACTGAATATTTCCTTGGCCCTGGTGAGATTGTACGTATTACAGCTGATGGCCATGAACAACTTAAACCTCCCGGAAGGAAACTTCAGATATGTGCTTTTTTTTGGGTTTATTACGGATACCCACCCTCATGCTATGAGGGTATTAATGTGGATGAATGCCGGTACAGATGTGGTGCTGCACATGGACGCAGGGATGATGTTGAAGTTGATTTTGTTGCAGGCATCCCCGATTCAGGGATAGGCCATGCCATTGGGTATAGCAATGAACGTAGAATACCATTTAAGCGACCATATACTAAATATACACCTACCTGGCCACGTAGCTTCATGCCTCAGAACCAGGAGATGCGCGATCTGGTAGCCAAAATGAAACTTATCCCTAACAAAGCTATAACCAGGGATAAACGTGGTGTATTCCTTGATGATTCTATAGTAAGAGGGACACAACTTAAAGACAATAACCGCGACCTGGTGGAAGCCGGCATCAAGGAAACCCATATGCGAATTGCCTGCCCGCCACTTACCTATCCATGTGACTTCCTGAATTTTTCACGATCCCGGTCCTCCCTCGACCTGGCTACACGTAAAGCCATAGTTCAACTCAATGGTACCGAGGACGTAGATTATACAAAATACTCTGATCCCGAAACTGAAGAGTATAAAGCCATGGTTGAGCGAATACGTAAAAATTTGGGTATCACTACCTTAAAGTATCAACGATTAGAGGACCTGATTGAGGCCATTGGACTGCCAAAGTCAAAACTATGTACCCATTGTTGGGATGGATCGAGCTACTTTTAACAATTAACAGGCAATTTATTCAGGATTGGGAATCATTTAATCTATAGTTGCCAAATGAAAAGCAATATGAATTAGTTTTTCAAAATGTCAGAGATAATCAGAATATTGGCAGATTACAGAGAAAAACCCTCCGGCGTACCTGACCTGTTGAAACAAGACGAAGTAGATGTTACTATTGATAATCTTTCTGCTGGGGATTATCTGATAAATGAACAGATCATTGTTGAAAGAAAAACGAGTAGAGATTTTATACAATCCCTTGTGAGTAACCGTCTTTTTGGGCAATGTTCAAAATTAAATAGAAAATTTGGTTATCAGTTGTTGATAATCGAAGGAGATCCATATAAAACAGACCATAAGGTCTCCTGGCAAGCCATAAGAGGCGCTATGTTATCAATTTCAGTGGCATGGCAAATACCGGTGTTTTTCTCAAAAAATCCCTCTGAAACTGCTGACATATTAATAATTGCAGGTAAACAAAATTTGCAGAATAAATTTCCTTTGCTGCGAAAAGGATATAAACCTAAAAAGCCTAAAAACCGGCAATTGTATTTCCTTCAGGGACTTCCCTCAATCGGACCTTCACTTGCAATCAGGCTATTGGAATATTTTGGTACAATTGAGAATGTATTGGATGCTTCGTTGGATGAATTGACCGGAATTAAAGGAATTGGAAAAGGTAAGGCGATAGAGATAAAGGATTTTATTAAACTAAGGTACGAGTGATATTTATCTGTTTCAGCTTTCTGAGAACAAGTTCTTAATAAAAAAACATGCACCGTAAGAGTTATATTATTGCAGGTACCTGATGAATCAACCCCGGAAGTGCTGGGATAATTTTGATTGATAAAATTATTTACGTAAATTGCGATACGTAAATAACGTAACGTGAAATAGGTAAAAATATGAAAACACCTGCAAATCCCTTCTTAATCACCGGATATCATTCCCCGGAATATTTTTGTAATCGGGAAGACGAAACGAAGAAACTTTTAGAAGCCATTCGAAACCAGAGAAATACTACGTTAGTCTCTTTAAGAAGAATGGGAAAAACAGGATTGATAAAGCATGTTTTTTATAACCTGGCGGATAAAAAGGATTTTTCAATCCATTATATGGATTTGTTGCCAACATCAAATTTACACGGTTTTGTGCAGGAATTTGGAATCGCTGTTCTAAAAACAATTGAAGAAAGGACGACTAGTTGGATAAAAAAAATTGGACAAATATTCAAAACTATCAGGCCAATAATAAAGGTAGATTCTCTTTCGGGTCAACCATCTATTAGTTTCGATTTCCGAAATCAGGAGGAAATATTATATACTCTGGAAGATATCTTTAGATTTTTAAAAACGTTCGATAAAAGGGTAGTTATAGCTATGGATGAATTTCAGCAGATCAGGAAATATCCTGATCCTAATGTTGAAGCGCTACTCAGAAAGCACATTCAGACGATGGGTAATGTTAATTTTATCTTTTCTGGCAGCTTGAAAAATATCTTACTCTCCATGTTTGGGGAATATAGTAAACCTTTTTATCAGAGTACAGATATTTTATATCTGGAGAAGATTGATAAAAGCATCTACAACGGTTTTATCCACCAAAAATTTGAGATGGCAAAAATGAAAATATCATCTGATGAGATAAATTACATTTTGACCCTGACCCAAAACCATACTTTTTATGTTCAGTACCTGTCAAATCGTTTGTATAGTAGAAATTCGAGGTTAATCAAAAAGGACATGATCGATGAGGTCTGGTGTGAAATTCTTCATGAGCGGGAGGGCATGTTTTATAATTACCGGAATTTATTAACTGAATTTCAATTTAAGTTGTTAAAAAGTATAGCAAAAGAAAAACGAATCAATCAACCATATGTAAAGGAATTCTTGAAAAAGCACAATCTTGGTACGCCCAGTACTGTTGCAACTGCACTAAAAGCATTATTAGTAAAAGAGCTAGTCACTGAAGAATACGGTACTTATTTCGTCCAGGATGTCTTCCTGTCGTCATGGTTAGATAGTAATTTTCCTGATTATTAATAATTTATTTCTGTTCCCAATGCAGTAAATTAAAACTCTAATTTAAAACGTAATCTCCATCTAAAACCTTATATGTAACCTGTAACTCACAGCCTGAAACTACCTGAACGTTTGGACGAATAAAGTGAGTACAAACCTCACGAGCAGACTCTCCTGAGTCGACTATTAAAGGGAAACAAATCCTGTTCGCCAATCCCAACTGTTCGCGAAACGCGAACAAGCTTTAAAAACGAACAAATGAAATATGACAAGGATACATTAATTATTTATGAAGAACAAATCCAGCCCGACCGATATTTTTGAATTTGCTGTGACAATCGACTCCCTGGAAGAGCTGTTGAACGTCAACTTCAACCCAGTCAGCAATCAAAAGATAATGAATACATAGAAAGTTGGTTTTATAAGAATTACTGGGAATAACGTTCCAGCCGGACTTGCATAGGGTAGACCGCTCCCTGAAAGAGAAATAGAATTAAATTAATGTTTAGATCAAATAAATGGTTAATATTGAAATCGAATAATTAAAAACAAATCAAATGCCAGGGAAAAAGAAAAAAGCAGTTACGAAAAGAAGAGTACAGGCTGCTGCAAAAAAGAAAAGAAAATCTAAACCTGAAAAAACCCAGGCTGTATCTCACAGTAAGGATTACTCATTTTAGATAT
This sequence comes from Bacteroidota bacterium, assembly GCA_030613125.1. Taxonomy (GTDB): domain Bacteria; phylum Bacteroidota; class Bacteroidia; order Bacteroidales; family VadinHA17; genus JAUWMO01. The sequence goes on from JAUWMO010000235.1 coordinate 5,387, forward strand.
TTAGTTATGGTAAAAGCCAGGAAAGAACTACACGTTTTACAGAAGCTGTATGGATTAATGGCCGAAATTTTTAAAATGCAACCCTGGAAGTTGATTTTTGAAAATGATCTTTTTGCCGTGCAGGAACCGGATGGCGGGGAACCTGCTTTTATCAGCATTATGGGTGAACTCGGGGAGCACCGGGCAGTGGGAGCATATATCGGAGCACTGGGA
>JAUWMO010000255.1 GCA_030613125.1 Bacteroidota bacterium
GGTTATTTACAGGATCTTAATGAGAAATTCTTCAAATTGGTTATATCTCAAAGTTCTAATTATTCACCTGTAAAGATTTTTCAGGACGACACACTTCAAATTTGAACCAACGATATTTAATACGTATTTTAATATGTATTATGCAATATAAATTATTGATTTTTAATTATATATTAACTAAATTTGGATAAATAGAAAAACTCAAACTAAACCTCACCATCATGAAAAAAATTTTTCTTTACATATCACTTGTTATGATTCTGGCCTTAAACAGCTGCAGTAAATCTGATGATAATAATGTCGCAATATTTGATGAAACATGTACTGAACTGACATTTAATGGACTTTCAATTTCCATTGATGGGGATATTGCACCTCTTATGACTCCCGGAAGTGCAATTTATAATAACTATATTGAATGTATTCAAAATTGTGCAGAGACAGATCCGAATGATCCTAATTGCATGATGGATTGTCTCAATAGCAGTGGTATGGTTCCCTCAGGTGGTGCCTTCACAATTGTTCTGTATCTGACAAATACAACTGGGTCAGATATTACTATCACAATAAATCCTGGGACATGGTTTTTCACTGGCTCCGGAGATTATCAACCCATGGTGATCGCCGTTTCTGTCACAATAACAATAACGGCAGGTCAGACTGTAACCAAACCCATACCGGTTTTCTGTCTTGCATCCGATAAGTCTGCTCCGGATGAATCATCGGAGTATACCATTTGTGACATAGTCTCATTAAGTTGTTTGACAGATATTATAGATGTTCTACAAACTAAGGATATTTCTGCTATTGGATTTGTAGAGGCAATGAATATACAGGCAATTATTTGGGACTGTACAGAAGGTGAGCCGGTCGATATGGAATATCTGAATGCTTTACCCTAGATTTGTAGAGGTTTTATTTAATCAATCATCCACGGCTTGTCCAACCAATTGACGGAACATCCAGCCGGTATTATCAGATGAGTTGCCCTGTGTTTGTTTCATTAATATGCCGATAATTTTCTCTTTGGGTCTGCGAAATATTGAGTATTAAATCAATGAGTTAGCTATTTGTAGCACCTTGCTTTCTGATTCTCTGTTATTCATTATCTTCAATCCTATTGTATTGGTCTATTATTTTTTCAATTCTTTGTAATAATTCTGTCATCCCAAAGAATTGATCAAGCACTGCATCCTCAATGATCTTCCCATCTTTACTAATAATACAATAATAAGGGACACTATAAAAGTTAATGCTACTTTTCCAATTCGATTCAATGGATTTAGGCAAAAGAATATTAACTCCTTCAATATCATACTTCTCAATTGCAAATTTTAATTTTTCGTGTGTGTCACTTACTGCAACATGAATAACCTGAAAATCATCAGGATCTAATTGCTTTTCTATCTCCTTGATTTTCGGAATTGCTTTTATGCAGCTTTAAAGTAAACCGTATCAATATTATGCTTCTGCAATAACTTCGTTTGAAATATTTGAAATAGTATATGGTTTTCCACAAACCTCCAATTCAAAACTTCTGTTCTTTCGCGATTTGTCCTTAAGTAAGTTAATATGTGTTTGTTGTTTAGTCATTTTCAATTCAAATAATGCATTACGAAACCATATTTTAAATTTCAAACCTTCCCACTTTTTTGGTAGTTTCGGATTAATACAAAGAACATGGTCTTTAATACGAATACCTGCAAAACCATTAACAATTACCTGCCATGCACCACCAAGACTTGCTGCGTGAATTCCCTGACAAGTATTTCCATGAACATCTTTTAGGTCAGAATCAAAAACCAGAGTATGGAAACGATCCAGATTATCCAGTAAATCAATCTCAAGTGCAATTATCATATATATCGGAATACTTAATGACGACTTATGAATTGTACGCTGGCTGTAGTATTCGAAATTTATCAGCTTTGTTTCTTTAGAAAATTCAGATGAAAACAAATAAAGTAACAGAATAACATCAGCTTGTTTAACAAGTTGTGTTTTTCCAACATCAGAAATTTTCACATCCGATGGCCATATTGGCATACCATTTTTATCAAATTTGGTTATAATAGAGTCTCTTTTCTTGAAATATCCCTCAAATTCTTCTATTAAACCATTTTCAGATTGCAGAAAAACCATATTTTCTGCAATTTTTTCCCATTTTTCAAATTCGTTTTCTTTCAGATTAATTTTTTTTGCAATACGTCCGGCAATTTTTGGATAAGTTTTTGTGATCTCTATATATAAATTTTCAGCAGATCTTAAAGCATGGCCAGCCATATAATTTGTATAGGAGTTGTTGTTAACACATTCCTGGAATTCATTTGGCCCTATAACAGTATTGATTTCATATTTCCTTTTCTTTTCATTATACTCAACACGGGATGCTAAAAAACGGGCAGTTTCCAGAATCATTTCCAAACCATGGTCTGCCATAAATTTTGTATCTCCTGATACGTTATAATATTGAATTAGAGCATAAATTACATCTGCTGCAATATGATGTTCGCGGTATTTATTATGAACTGGTATTATTGTTCCATCAAAATTTACCCAGGTATCGGGTGTTTCATCAGCACCTGAAAATGCAGATTCCCAAGGCCATAAAGCTCCTTTAAAATTTTGAGATTCAGCTCCTTTACGAGCTGCATCAAGGCGCCTGGCTCTGTACATAAGTAAATTTTTTATTACTTTGGGTTGCGTATAATTGAAAAAAGGAAATGCATAGATCTCAGTATCCCAGAAAATATGTCCTTTATACCATTCACCCGATAAAGTTTTTGCAGGAATGCTTGAATCAATATCCTGCTGTGGAGATGCAATAATCAGTTGATAGGCATTAAAACGTACACTGAATTGATAGGTTTTATCTCCTTTTATTTCAATATCGCAATTATTCCATATCCTATTCCATTTTACAGTATGATTTTTCAGGATTTTATTTAATTCTTTTTTTTGAGCTTTTATTACTTCATTAATACACGCTTTTTTAACATCATTTTGTTCTCTTGAAGTAAAAATTGAAATAAAACTGGTAAATGCATATTGTTTTTGTTTTTTTGCAATAAATGAAAATTCTATACAGCTAATTTCTTTTCCTGAAAAATAGTTGCTTTTTATAGGTTCATTACCATTATATTCAGTAAGATCAGCCATCCCAATAGTTTGTTTCAAACCTTTGGTTTTAACTTCGAGGTATTGAATTTCTTTATCATTGAATTTTTCAGAAATTGTAAAATATTTTACATTTGTGTTTTCCGGCCGCATAACATTTTCACGATTCCCATCAATAATTCGCTTAACAGAGATCTTTGCATTTCCATTTATTGGTTTTATAGCAAAACACATTACTCCTGTATGAATATTACTCATACTAAAAAAACGCATTGATGAGAATTCAAACTTTTTATTTTCGTATTCAAATATTGTTTTTCTATATAATAATGCTTTTTTTATATCCAGCTTACGAGTGTGTTGCACAACTTTCATTGCTTTGTTTGACATCAGAACACCATCAATCGTTATTTCAATTTTCAATGGATTAGGGCAATTTACAATTTCAGCAGGTTCTTCATTTAAGCTATCGTAAATACCGGCAAGATAAGTTCCTGCATGGGATTTTTCAGTACCTTCTTCCAACACACCTCGCGAACCCAAAAATCCATTGCCCAGAGTAAATAAGGTTTCGTTCACATTTATTTTTTCAGTTTCAATTTCGCTTTCAGTTAAAATCCAATATTGATCTTTTGTAAGTCTTTGATTATACATAATTAATTTATAGGTTTTAAATCTTACAGGGTTATATTCCCCACCGTTTGCGGTGTATGGAAAAAGTAACATACCACTTAGATACCCCGCTGCTTGTCGCTTGCGCCAAAGCTTCAGCGACGGAGCACGGCGGGGAGATTCATTTTATTTTTGTTTTATATTGCTCTATATTTTAAGGACTTACAATATTTTTATAAACTGCCTCATAATTATCGACCATTAAATCGGATGTAAACATATTTTTTACTCTTTCTCTACATTTTTTTGGATCTATTGTATCAATTTGTTTTATGGATTCAATTAAATCATCAAGGTTTTCTTCAACAAAACCAGTTACACCGTGTTCAACAACTTCAGGTGCAGAGCCTCTTTTTAGTGTAAAAACAGGGGTTCCGCAAGCCATTGCCTCTGCCATGGTTATTCCGAAAGGTTCATCCCATTGAATAGGATATAAATAACCTTTACCTTTTGAAAATAAATTCATTTTTTTCTTACTCCAGTGACCAACTTCGCCAATAAATTTGATTTTATCATTCAAATAGGGTTTGATATACTGGTTAAAATATTCATGTTCATCCTTTTCATTAACTTTTCCTGCAAGTATAAGTTTAAGATCGAGTTTTTTAGCTATTTCACAGGCAAGATGTGGTGCTTTATCAGGATTAAAACGCCCAATAAAGAAGAAATAATCGTCTTTTTGTTCCGAATACAAATATTTATCAAATAAAAGTCCATTATACACTGTTCGTACATAATTTAAACCTGGTAAACATTTTTGCTGAAAATCGCTTATTGTTACAAAGTGAATATTATCCGATTTATAATCGATAAATATTTTATAAAAGTCTTTGTTCTCACCATCAATCGGGCTATGCAATGTGTGAACTACTGGAATATCAATAAAGTGTGCACAAAGCAAACCTTCTTTCCATGTATGATCATGAATTATATCAAAGCCAGCCTTTTCAATTTCCATATACGATGTTAATGTATGAGTTGCTAAAACATTTAGAAAATTTGATGTAGGTTTGTCCAGGTAATGAATTAGTTCGTCATCGTATACCGAGAATAAGTTCCCTTTTGTTTTGGTTGTTCCTACACTATACAGGGTAACAGAGTGACCTTTTTCAGTTAACCTGTCTGTTAACAAACTAACTAAAACTTCAATACCCCCATAACCTTTTGGTGGTAATTTTATCCATGGTGGGACTATCATTGCAATTTTCATAAGTTTTATATTTTTAGATTTAGAACTGGTTTATTTATTTAAATGGTAATAATACATTTTATTTCAAGTGAAAAATGAATTGTTTTAATCTTTTTTTAATTTACCCTGTGAAATAGTGGTAAAGCCGCTGCTGTAAAGCAGCATTTCACAGGGTAAATTTGC
>JAUWMO010000351.1 GCA_030613125.1 Bacteroidota bacterium
CATACTTACTGAATCCAACGGGATGGCTACAGGATCAGCAAGATCTGTACCGGGGTTTGACTTATATCATGCAATGGAATGTTGCAGTCACCTTTTAAATAATTTTGGAGGACATATGTATGCTGCCGGATTGACTATGAAAAAAGAAAATGTACCTGAGTTTATTGAATGTTTTGAGAAAGCAGTTAAGGACACTATTACAGAAGAACAATTGATCCCTGTCATTGATATTGATGCTGAGTTTGATTTGCAGGATATTAATGAAAGCTTTGTCAGGATACTGAACCAGTTTCAACCATATGGACCGGAAAATATGGCCCCCATCTTTGTTTCCATGAATGTGGTATCAGGACCTGACAGTCGTTTGGTTGGAGCAAGTGGCGAACATATAAAATTGGAACTTATGCAGGAGGACGGAATTAGCCTTTCTGCCATTGCCTTCAGCCAGTCTTACAATTTTGATATTATACAGAGCGGTAAACCTTTTGATGTCTGTTTTACCATAGAAGAAAATGAATTCAGGGGCACAACTACCATACAGCTCAACATTAAAGATATCCGATTATCGGAATCAATCCACTAAAACTTTATCCTTGCCTGTAATTTTATTTCCGTTTTATTATTACCGGCAATTTTGTTCAATCCTGAACCTATTATATTGCGGTCAGTAAACGATGTACGGGAGATCCTGAACCAAAGGTCTAAATACCGGTTGAATGCCGAATGAATAAGAAGGTAAGTCCTGATACCTTTTCCATAGTATGGAGGAATGGAAAATGCGTAAAGCAGATCATTTTCATACGCATAGATCCGGGTGTTATAGGAATCGGTGTCAAACATGGCAAATCTGAAAGTTATGTCTAATGGATATTTTATTGCCTTATAAATAATATCCTGATAAAGAAGGTATCCCTGTTCATTTTTTTCATTTTTTATGAATCCGGCCCATTCAACTCTGTTCCTTAATTCAAGGACAGGAGAAACAGAATATGAAATCTGATATCTCAGTTTGATCCTGTTTCTTTCCCCGGTTTTTATCATTTTATTTTCGCCAGATATATTCTCTTCTTTTTTTTCATTTTGAATCCTGACATACATTTGCAAATCCTGGTTTGGTGTATAATCAGCCTGGATAAGATAATCCCAGCCTTTTGAGGGAGCACCGGTGTTCCATTTCAGCCAGGGAAAAGAGAAAACATCAAAATATGCAGAGAACCTCCAAAATCTGAACGGGTGAAAACGGGTGCCTATATAAAATCCGTTTTCATTTGAATTATTGGTATTCTCTCCAAAAGCATTGCTGTATAACGGTTGGAAATCTTTTCCATAATTACGGTATAATAAAGCAAGTGATATTGTTTCGTGCAGAGGGAAAATCCCGCCTTGCAGAAAAGCCCAGCCATATCCCGGGTTGAAGGCGATTTCTCCAAAAATAAATCCCGATCGCAATACAAGCCTGTAGTCTGCTCCGATTTTACTTCCGGAATTCCCATGGAAGTTAAAAAGCTCATAAGGTTGGTTTCCTTGTACTACTTCAGCATTATAGATGTAATGTAGGGTTGTAAGACCTGCTTTGAACCGGTTCCTTTTTATGTTCAGATTGAAGCCTAAAAGTGGCTCATTCAATGAGTTTTTGTCTTTAATTTGTTCATGGGTTGCGGGTAGCCCTGAGTCATCAAATCCGGAAACTAATTTGGCCCTGTTATTAATAGTATCCCATATCAGCACATTTGCATCAATCTTTTTAGATGAGACATAAATAGATAATTCCGGAATACCAAGATCAAATGTTGCTCCCAATCCACGGAAATACTGATTTTCATTAGTTGAACTGTATTTTCTGATTTCATTCCTGCGTTTTTCAAGCATCAGGACTTCAACTGATTTCCTGAGATTAAGACCTGACCATAATGTGAGCCCCTGCCCGAAACGTGGTTCATAATCACCTATTACGAGAGTTTTTACTTTCCAAAGATTATTTACCTGTATAAAACCTGAATAAAAATCATATCCTAACCGGTTTGAACCTTTAAAATATTCTTCGCCCGGATCTTTTTCTGCAGTGAATCCAAAAGCCAGCCGGTTTTTATATGAAAATCCGTAACGTGTGTATAATCTCCATGGAGATCCCAGGTATTTAGATGAGGGATTTACAGCAATACCGGAATCTGCTAATTCCCTGTACCCTTCCTGTTTTTCAAGTATCCTCTGTGCTCTGAGAAACAATTGATGCCTGCCATTCCTAAGTGGTTTATGAAATGAGGCTGCTCTTATATTATTCTGATCCTCAATAGTGATGAACGGAGTGAGCAATTCAACAATACTCCTGTCAAAACCATAAACAAACTGTAATTCATATAAAGAAATAATTTGACCGGTCTCAATAATATAGGAGTACAGACTTTTAACCTGAAAATCATTAAGCATCGCTAATTTCTCAAGGTCCTGAAGATCTGCTGAATTAATTGCTACAGGATTTTCGATTAAATTTTCAAGTTGCTCAATGAGACTTGTATAATCATATTGCCGGTTTGATCTTTCGGCAATACTTTCTGCAAGGTTTTCAAATACAGATTTCCAATTTTCATTCTGTACCTGAGCATACAAACCGGAAATATGGGGAAACAAACTGTTTGTAAGCAGTATAAGGATTAAACTGAGGATTCTCTTAAATATTCGGCAATTACTCGTCACTGTAATGAGTAGGTTAGGGTAAAGTGAGGGGTGAAGCCCAACTGTGGATGAAAACTGAAAGCCAGGTCCCCCCTCAGTCCGAGTATTTCATATCCAATTCCAAATGTATTTAAAATTGGATCAGTGCCTAATCCTCCTCTTAAAAACAGGTGGTTTATGGCTTCAATTTCAAGACCTATTTTCCATACAGCATTAAAATTAGTTTCCTTTTGGGTTTCTAATCCAATCCATATCCTGTCAATTAAGTAATAACCAATTCCAAGCCGGAAAGTAACCGGTAGAAATTCCTGTCCATCCGGTGTATTATACTTTGAGCGGCTTGGATTAAAAATGTGAGCCCCGATAAAAAGATTTTTTATTGGCTGTGCCATAATGCCTCCCTCAACTGACAATGCTGATGACCGGCCATAATGTTCAGAGATATATACTGAATGATAGTTTATTTGTACTCCGGCAGAAAATTTTTCGCCAAACAATTTACTATATGCCAATCCGGTTTTTATTTCATGATACTTTGAATATCCGAAATAGTAAAATGAAACACCAAATGATCCCGGCTTTGTAGGGATAGAAAAAGCAAGAGCATTTAAACCGTATTGTGGTACAACGAATTTATTTTCATGGTGAACAGAGAAGTTTATTTCATTCAGATATGCCAATCCTGCCTGGTTATGTGAGACCGACCAGATATCAGGTATCATTACTGAAGCCATGG
>JAUWMO010000260.1 GCA_030613125.1 Bacteroidota bacterium
TGGACATTAGAAAACATTTTCTTTGTGACCCGGCAAAAAGATAATGCTGTCTATAAAAGCCTTGAAGAGTTTGATATAACTGATGATATTGATCCCGGAGTATTAAAAGATGAAAGAATCAGTATAGAGAAAGATGGGAAATCCATTGAATTACGAAGAATAGCTTATTGGCATGAGCCCCACAATAAAGTCTATGAGTTTATAACTAATAATTTTGATTTAGAAGCAGATAAAATAGCTGAGATTTACAAAAACCGTTGGCAAATAGAAACAATGTTTAAACGTTTAAAGCAGAATTTTCCATTAAAATACTTTCTGGGGGATAACCAGAATGCAATAGAAATACAGATATGGGTTAGCTTGATCGTACAGCTTATTATGTTAGTAATCCAGCGGCAAGCCCAAAGAAAATGGGCTTATTCAAATATGGTATCCGTAATAAGGTATCATTTAATGACTTATATTGATTTATTTAAATTTTTAAAATCACCTAATGAAAGTTGGGAGAAACTCACAACCAAACCTCCTGGACAGCTATCTCTTTTCAGTGGTCAGGGGGTTCTGTTTTGAATTTTAATAGCGAGATGTGTAAAATCAGGCCCTATAAGCCAAAATTTCTCTATTTTTGATTTTCCCCGGACAACAATGATTAATTATATAAAGGAGAGAATAAAATGAATACATTAAAAGGAACAAAAACGGAACAAAATTTATTAAAATCTTTTGCAGGTGAATCTCAGGCACGAATGAGGTATGATTATTTTGCAAAACAAGCTAAAAAGGAAGGTTTGGAACAAATTTCCGGGATCTTTGCTGAAACTGCATTAAACGAAAAAGAACATGCCAAGAGGTTCTTTAAGTTTCTTGAAGGAGGCATGGTGGAAATTACAGCAAGCTACCCTGCAGGGATAATAGGATCTACAATGGAAAACCTGAAGGCTTCGGCTGAAGGTGAAAATGAGGAGTGGACCGAACTATATCCTGAATTCGCAAAGATTGCAGATGAAGAAGGATTTAAAGAAGTTGCGGTTGCTTTTAGAAAAATAGCTTTGGTTGAAAAAGCTCATGAAGAAAGATATGTAAAACTCTACGGAAACCTTGAAGATGGAAAAGTGTTTGAGAAAGACGGTAAGATCGTATGGAAATGCCGGAATTGCGGGTATCTGCATGAAGGAATCAAAGCGCCGGAGATATGTCCTGCCTGTTTGCACCCACAGGCTTATTTTGAAATTAAGGAGACTAATTATTAATATAGAAAAGTTAAACAGTATGGGAGTGTGTAAAATAGCGGTGCAAGATGAATGACTTTCAGTACACGAATTTATGCTGCGCCGCAAGGTTGGGAAGTTAATAGCGCCACATTTTATTTTATTAAATCAGTTGTCTTAAACAATACTATTAGGCATATGAGCAAATTAAATACTAAAATTTTTAAGAGTAATAAAATCGCTGATAGCTATCGGGGCGATCTCATAGCTTGTCCCGATTTTCGGGAAACGAAGTGAGTAAATTTCGATACATCAAGTAATAAAAACTCTAAAATTTAAACAAATGAAACCCAGACTTTTTTCTTTAATCCCGGTATTATTGTTCTTCTCCCTCTCTTTTTCTTTTTCACAGACACCCAAAGTGCATAATTTGAAATGTGAATATATGGTTAATCCTGTTGGGATTGACATAATGAATCCAGGGTTAAGCTGGCAAATTACTTCCTCAGAAAGGGATATGGTCCAAACAGCTTATCAAATTATAGTAGCTGAAAATGAAAAGGATTTGAATAATGATGATAAATTAATCTGGAGCACTGGACAAACTAAATCTGATCAGTCCACTCACATAGTTTACCAGGGTCCCACACTGACATCAGGTAAAAAGTACTACTGGCAGGTGAGGGTTTGGGATAATAAAAAACAAAAATCTGACTGGAGCGAACCAGCATACTGGGAAATGGGTTTACTTAAGGCCAGTGATTGGTTGGCAAAATGGATTCAACCGGGTTGGGAAGAGGGTGTTTCAAAGTCCCAACCAGCCCCATTCCTGCGAAAGAGTTTTAAATTGAAAGGTGATATCAAAGAGGCCAGAGCATATATCACTGCTCTTGGTCTTTACCATGCTGAAATAAATGGCATAAAAATAGGGAACCAACTTTTTACTCCTGGCTGGACAAGCTATAATAAAAGACTTCAGTATCAGACTTATGATGTAACAGATTTGCTGAAAAACGGCAGGAATGCAGTTGGTGTGATCTTAGGAGACGGTTGGTACAGAGGGAATTTGGCCTGGCGAAAGAACAGGAACGTTTATGGTGATAAACTTGCCCTGCTATTGCAAATTGAAGTTGTTTATACAACCGGAAAAAAGGAATTAATTATTACTGACGATTCCTGGAAAGCCACTACCGGTCCGGTTTTGTCATCTGATATTTATAATGGGGAAGTTTATGATGCACAACTTGAAATCCCCGGATGGAGTACTTCCGGATTCAATGATAAAACCTGGACAAAAGTTAAACTCATTGAGAATCCAAAAACTGTTTTAGTGGCTTCTTCAGGACCTCCGGTGAAAAGAATACAGGAAGTTAAACCTGTTTCACTCTTAATAACTCCTGATGGTGAAACAGTGCTTGATATGGGACAGAATATGGTAGGATGGATTCGCCTTGAAGCGGAAGGAAAAGCAGGTGACACTATTACTCTTCGTCATGCTGAAGTATTGGATAAAGAGGGTAACTTCTATACAGAGAATCTCAGGAGAGCTGAGCAATTAGTCAGATATATTTTAAAAGGGGAAGGTCGGGAAACCTATGAACCTCATTTTACTTTTCAGGGTTTCCGCTATGTAATGGTAGAAGGTTATCCGGGTAAGCTAACCCTGGATGATCTTACGGGAATCGTTATACACTCTGATATTACTCCCACCGGCTTTTTTTCATGCTCAAATCCTCTGTTAAACCAGTTACAACATAATATTCAGTGGGGCCAAAAAGGTAATTTCCTGGATGTGCCTACCGATTGCCCACAAAGAGATGAGCGCCTGGGTTGGACCGGCGATGCCCAGGTTTTTTCGAGAGCGGCTTGTTATAATGCTGATGTTGCTGCATTTTTTACCAAATGGTTAAAGGACCTGGGGGCTGACCAAAAGGAAGATGGGAGTGTACCATATGTAATTCCGAATGTATTGGGGGAAAATGCTGTGGCTTCAGCAGGTTGGGCTGATGCTGCAACTATAATCCCCTGGAACACTTATCTTGCATATGGTGACAAAGCAATACTTGAAGAACAATATACCAGCATGGTGAAATGGGTTGGCTATATGACAGAAAAAGCAGGTGATAGTTACCTGTGGAATACTGGTTTCCACTATGGAGACTGGCTGTTTTACAGGCCTGATGACGATAATGATGGCAGGTCAGCCGTTACAGATAAGTATTTAATTGCCCAGGCCTTTTTTGCACATTCAACTGATCTTCTTCGGAAAACAGCAAAAGTACTTGGAAAACATGATGATGAACAGAAATATGCTCAACTTCTTGCAAATGTTAAGAAAGCATTTAATCGAGAGTATGTTACTCCGAACGGTCGATTGGTATCGGGCACTCAAACAGCTTATCTATTAGCTTTAAAGTTTGATCTTTTGCCTGAAAATCAAAGACAGAGCGCTATTGAAAGGCTGGTACACAATATAAGAGGTTACAATAACCACATAACTACCGGTTTCCTGGGTGCTCCTTATCTCTGTGATGTCCTTACGGATTACGGATACATAGATGTAGCTTATGAATTACTTCTTCAGGAGAGTTATCCTTCATGGCTTTATCCTGTGAAAATGGGGGCCACTACAATTTGGGAACGATGGGATGGGATAAAACCAGATAGTTCATTCCAAAATCCCGGTATGAACTCTTTTAACCATTATGCCTATGGAGCTATTGGTGACTGGATGTACAGGGTTATTGCAGGAATTGATACTGATGAAAAAATCCCTGGATATAAGCAAATTATAATTCATCCCCGGCCGGGAGGAAACTTAAACAGGGCTGAGGGCAGATATGAATCTATGTATGGTACAATCCGGTCTTCCTGGAGAATTGAGGATGGAAAATTTTTAATTGATATTACTGTACCGGTAAATACTGAGGCAAGAGTGGTATTACCAAATGCTGATTTGAAAGAAGTTTTGGAATCAGGGATGGCCCTGTCTGCTTCAAAAGGGATCCATAGTAAAACACAGGAAGGTCACGATGTTGTATTGGAAGTAGGATCGGGTGATTACCGGTTTGAATATTTGCTAAGTGAGTAATCTGTAATATTTCAACAGCTAACAAACTGGAGATACCAATTTGGCACCTTCAATAAAGAAATCATGGGAGGGCTTGATAAGATAGAGCAATTTAGAGAAGATCATTTTTAATACGTATTATAATGGCGTTGTTCTACATTATATAGCCCGGATAAATTTATACATAAATGTATCCCCCGCTGGCGGGGGAATTTAAAAGGGGGTGGAGTTCTTATAACCCTATCTTTTCTACAAATTTCTGAATCTTAAGAATAACCAAATCTATCCGGTTTAGTATTTCTTCATCCCTGAATCGTATCAAATGAAACCCTGCTTCTTTTAAGTCTTTTTCCTTTATTTTGTCCCTCTCTATGACCTCGTTATCCAAATGTGTCAGTCCATCCACTTCAATTACCAAACATAATTCCTTGCACATAAAGTCAGCTATATAATCTAATACAGGTCTTTGCCTTGTAAATGAGTATCCATTAATCTGTCCGGCCGTCGTGCATATTTCCACAGACAGGCCTCTGCTTTCGTCATGTTATTTCTTAAAGCTTTTGCCAGAGGTCGTAGAGTTTTATTATAATGCCAGTTGTTATCAGGTCCTGCAGCTTGCATATAAAATAGCTAAATCCATTTTCTTCCACCCCCCACCTACGGTGACCCCCTCAAGGGGGACACGTTCTGCTCAAATTTACTACAATATTTTTTATGCTTTTTAAATTAGAACAGAGCGATTATTATATGTAGTTATTTATTTTCTAAAGGCCGGTCGTCGGGTTTGCGGTTATGGAAAATCATTC
>JAUWMO010000257.1 GCA_030613125.1 Bacteroidota bacterium
ATACAATCTTCTATTTTACCAGCAAAACTTCTTATAAAAAATCTCAGGCATATAACGAGGTTATAACCAATAAAGGACAAAAGTCGCAGTTAATCCTTTCAGACGGTACGAAAATATGGCTGAATTCAGAAAGCACCTTGAAATATCCTTCTGTTTTCAAAAAAAATAAACGCACTGTCATCTTAGTAGGAGAGGCATATTTTGAAGTGCAAAAAGATGATAACAATGTGCCCTTCATTGTTAAGACCTCAGAAATTGATATTAAGGTTACCGGAACCTCTTTTAATGTAATGGCCTACCCGCATGAGGACATAATTGAAACTACTCTGGTGGAAGGATCTGTTACCTTATTTAGAGAAGACAAAGAATTACCCAGCATGCAACCTATTTATCTAAAACCAAATCAAAAAGCCACTCTAATTAAGAAAGGATCACAGATAACATTATCCAATATAAAAGTTGAGAAGCCTACACTCGCTATAAGCACCAAAACAACACAAAACAAAGCATCTGAAGAAAAAGAGCAAATTATTATTTTACAAAAAGTGAAGATTAAACCACATACAGCCTGGAAAGATGATCAATTAATCTTCAAAAGTGAATCATTAGAAAATATCTGCTATAAACTTGGGAGATGGTTTGATGTGGAGATTAAAATCACTGATGACGAACTGAGAGAATCTTGTTATACCGGAAAGTTTATCAACAAAGAATCTCTTAGCCAGGTTTTAGAAATCATTGGAATAACCACACCAATTAAATATACTTTTGATAAAAACCTCATTATTATTGATAGAGTTATTAACTGACATATTCGAAATTTGAAATTATTTGATATAAAACCATTTAGCCGGATGTTGTACAATTTTATGAAGCATATTTAGAATGATACTTTCATACGTAGTTTAGGTTAATAATTAGGGTTAATAACAGGTTAATAATTAGGGTTAATTATTCTAAATAGTTCGGATCATTCAAGTTAAATAAAATTTTATTAACTGAAAGCTAAATGGTTTTTCTTAGAATATGAAGGTTGAAATATAGATAGTCTTTGCAAATAAACTCTAAAGAAAAAGATTCAAACCTGATTATAAATCATTAAAAATAATGTGCCTATGTTAAAATCCTGAAAAATTAACCTAAAAAAATCGGGAAATGCTGATGACATTTCCCGAAATGCGCTTTTAATTAATTTAATAATGCTTCAAATAATGAGATGGAACATTAGAATTATTAACTAAAAACATACAAATTTATGAAAAAATTATTTAAAAAAAGTCTGTTTTCTTTTATTGTTAACAGAAACATACTTAAAATCATTATAGTTATGAAACTGACAATCTTCATCTTTTTGACAGGCATTCTAAGTGTTGCTGCAAGGGGATATTCTCAAAACACACGTTTGAATATTTCCCTTCAAGATGCCTCCATACAAGAATTAATCTATGAAATTGAAGATCAAAGTGAGTTTAACTTCTTTTACAAGGACGACCAACTATCTGATAATATTAATGTTAATATTGAAGCAGATAATATATTAATATCTGAAGTCTTGAATAACGTGTTTGAAGGTACCAACATTACATATTCAGTTGTTGACAAGGTAATTGTTATCAGGCTAAAAGAGAATGCCCAAAACCTGGAAATTACCGGGACGATAACCACATCTACCGGTGAAAGTTTGCCTGGTGTTACAGTCAGGATAAAGGACACTCAAACAGGTACAATAACAGGATTTGATGGTAAATACACTATTGATGTACCTGATGCCAACTCTGTCCTTGTATTTTCCTTTGTTGGTTATGCAACCCAGGAAGTTCAGGTGGGAAGCAGAACTACAATCGATGTGGTTCTTGTACAAGAGACCACCAGGCTGGATGAAGTTGTAGTTATAGGTTATGGTACTGTGAGAAAACAAGATTTAACCGGGTCTGTAGCTACAGTTACTGAAGAAAATTTTAACCTGGGTGGGTCTATTTCAAATCCTGAACAATTGATTCAGGGTCGCGCTGCCGGTGTTCATGTAGCAACTGTCAGCGCCCAGCCTGGTGCTGTGCCGCTTATTCGTATTCGTGGTAATAACTCACTCCAGGGATCGAACCAACCTCTTTATGTTGTTGACGGTTTACCGATGGAGGCCTTAGACAACATGATTAGCGTGGAGGATATAGAATCAATGGAAGTTTTAAAGGATGCTTCTGCTACAGCTATTTATGGTACTCGTGGTGCTAACGGTGTAATAATTATTACAACAAAACGAGGTGTTGAAGGACAATCAAACATTACTTTTTCTTATGAGCACTCGTTGGATTATGTTGCAAATACAGATGCATATGATTTTTTGAATGCTCAGGAGTATGTTCAGGTCAGAAATGAAGATGCAATAAGAGATGGATCACCACTACCTTTTACTCCGGCAATGATTTCAGTGATAAACAAGTATGGTGAAGGTACAAACTGGATGAAGGAAATTTTTCAACCAGGCCATGTAAATAAGTATAACCTGGCTGTAACTTCAGGAACCCAAAATACCCGGGTTTATTTTTCAACGAATTATATGGATTGGAAAGGTGTTGTACCAAATACAAACTTCAAAAAATTTACCGGCAGGCTAAATTTAGATCAAAATATGTTTGATGATAAATTAAAAATTGTATTTAGTTCACAAGTATCAAATACTTCGCAAAATATCCTTGGTTTTAGGGGAAGTAATTTCCAGTCTAACATTATGCGTAATATTTTTAAAAATGGTAATCCTATTACGCCTGTAAACCTTGATGATTGGGATGAGGCTGACAGAGACATAGTGTTTGGTGCCGGGATCAGGCCTATGAATCCGATAGATATTATTGAAAGAGATAAACTTTTACTTACCAAGCTTGCAATAATTTCAAACTTATCTGCTGAATTTAAGATAACTGAAGGACTTTCATTCATTACTCAAATCGGTATAAACGTCAGGAATAATAAACAACGACACTTTTTACAGACTGTTGAGGGTCTTGTTGCTACTGATATTACCCAGGGTAGCGCTCATTTAGGGCAAGCTAATTCCATAGAAATAAACATTGAAAATATGTTGCGATATTCAAAAGTTTTTGCCAATAGACATTCTATAGAAGCACTTGCCGTTTATTCAAACCAATCATATAAAGGTGAAGGATTTACTGCTGCTGCCGAAAATTTTACTTCTGAAAACCTTGAATGGAATAATCTTGGAGCAGGGTCTACAATTTTAACTCCTTCATCATATGTTCAGGAGTCAAGACTTGTTTCATTAACCGGAAGGATAAATTATGGCTTTGACAACAGGTACAATTTTTCCGCTACTATTAGGCGGGATGGTTCATCTAAATTTGGCGAAAACAATAAGTGGGGTAATTTCCCTTCTGTTGCTGCTGCATGGAAAATTCACAATGAAGGTTTCTTTAATATAGGTTTTGTTTCGAATCTTAAATTGAGAGCCGGTTGGGGTATTACAGGAAGTGACAGGTTTCCTATTGGAGCACGTCAGGCAAAATTTAATCCCGGAGCGGCTACTACACTTGATAGTGATGTAGTACGTAAAGGAGTTGTTGCCGCAAATCTGGGAAATGAAGATCTGCAATGGGAAGAAACCAGGGCAACGAATCTTGGACTTGAACTTGGACTATTTAATGAAAGGATAATGCTTGAAGTTGATCTTTACAATAAGGTAACAGATAAATTACTCTGGAATATGAGCATCCCTCCCAGTTTAGGCTTTGGTTCAATACTTGCTAATGTTGGTGCAATGGAAAACAAGGGTATCGAGGTTTTATTGTCAACAGTTAATGTATCTTCCGGCAATTTCAGATGGACTTCTGATCTTACTTTTGCATATAACGAGAATCAGATTAAAAAACTGATCTTACCGGAAGGAGTAAGATTTGTCGAAGGTCCAACGGTTGGCCACCATATTAAGGTTTCTGCCTTAATGGAAGGTCAGCCAGTTAGTTCATTTTTCGGATATAGATACAGAGGAATACTACAGGAAGGAGAAATTGATCCGCTACAACCGGATGCTCTTCCCGGAGATGCTTTATATCATGATACCGACTTAAATGGAGTAGTGAATGCTGACGACAGGGAAATCCTGGGTTGTGGTATTCCAAAATATACATTTGGATTGAACAACAGGATCACTTACGGAAACTGGGAGTTATCATTTTTCTTACAGGGAGTAGCTGATGTAGATATATTGAATATGAATAAGGTTGTTGGATATGATTTTCTGACTTTAGCATCAGCAGTGAATGACATGTGGACACCGGAGAATCCTGACGGGACCTTGCCAATGGGATCAGAGGGATGGGGAAGGACATTTTATACAAATGATTATAATCTGGAAAGTGGAGATTATATCACCTTAAAAACTTTAAGACTTTCTTATAGTTTACCAACTCAAAAACTTGGATTATCATGGCTGGATAACCTGACACTTTCTTTTAGCACAACCAACTTAATTGTACTAACTAAATATTCGGGCTTTTATCCTGAGGTTAATTCAACGAACTGGGGCCCTGTTTCAGGAAGACCTCCTTCAGACATAGTACAAATTTCAGGTGTTGACAGTTATGCATATCCTTACCAGAAATCATATATTTTTGGAATTACGGTTGGGTTTTAATTAGTAATATGAATTATATTAAAAAATATATTATGAAAAGAAATATTATTACATTAATATGTATTGTCACATTAAGTTTTATACCTAATTCATGTGACACTGATCTGACTGAAGAACTGAAAGGAAGTCTGTCAGAGGCCACGCTTACTTCAGAGAAAGATGCTTTTGCCCTTATTGATGGTTGTTATTCCACCCTGCTGGGGAACGGCTGGGAATATTATGCCAGGGATTATAACTGGCTGCTGGACGGTTCCACAGACGTAATGATGGGTAATGCGCCGGAAACCGGTAGAGTTCAGCTGAAATGGAACGAAAATGAGGCCCTTGGTGTTTGGCGCTCCGCTTTCAGGCTTGCGGGCCGGACCAATACTGCGATTGAGCTGATTGAAAAAATGGATGATGCGGTGTTCGAAGATGTTGACATAAAGAAAAGGCTTCTTGCCGAAGCATTGTTTCTCAGGTGTCTCGCTTATACCGATCTGACAGGTTTGTTCGGTGATG
>JAUWMO010000223.1 GCA_030613125.1 Bacteroidota bacterium
TGACCGGGACCATTGCTGCTATGTTCGGACTCGGGTTTTCAATTAACGACGCTGTGCGTATGGGGGTTTTTCTACATGGTTTTGCTGGTGATCTTGCAGCAAAGGATAAAGGAGAAGATGGCCTCATCGCCAGTGATATTATGGATCAGCTACCTGCGTCCGTGAAAGCTTATCGTGAAGAATTTAATTCGATCATAGAAGATTACTATCATAGTATTTATATTATTTAGAGGCTAAAATGAAAGCATGGATTCTTGAAAATCAAGCACCAATTGAAATTAAAGACTACAATCTCATCTGGCAGGAACGTTCGATTATCAGTTTAGCACATATCGCAAGGAAAGACGCAGTTGAATTTCTACAATTAGCAAATAAAATAACTCTTAAGGCACCTATTGAGGTTTTTCCATTTGAGGATTTACAGGAAGCATTAATCCGGGTTAAACATGGAAAAGTAAATGGTAATGCTGTAATACAAATTGCAAAAGATGAAACAATTTAGCCTACTTGAGAAACAAGAGTCACTTGATGTTCTTAATTATCAGATTAGGGTTTGTGAAAGATGCAGTTTGTCTGTTACCCGAAAGCATGCTCTTACAGGCGAAGGGAATATTGAGGCTCGTATTATGTTTGTTGCGCTTTCTCCGGGAGTAAAAGAAGATTCACAAAATCGAATGTTCATTGGCCCCTCCGGCCAGGTTTTTGATAAATTGTTATACGCAGCAGGTATTGACAGGGAATTGGTCTTTATGACCAATCTGGTCAAATGTGTGTTGCCAAAGAATCGAAAGCCCTCAGTGGATGAAATCGAATCGTGTAGTCATTTTCTGGACAAAGAAATTTTAATTATCCATCCTGAAGTCATCGTGCCTTTAGGCTATTATGCAACACTAACAATTTTAACAAAATATCATGCTGATCCGCTGGCAGCGGAAATGAACTTTGCAAAGGTAAATGGCAAATTATTATTTCTTAATGGGGAAAAAATATTCCCATTGCCCCATCCGGCCGCACTTCTTTACAACCCATCTTTTGAACCAGATACAATAGAGAAATACAAAGAATTAAAAACTTTTATGTAAGACAGCAAGAAGAAGTTATGATTTTGTCAGATGAGTAAGAAAAGCCGGAAGGAAAACGGATTGAGTTGTAATGTAAAGAATAGTAGGAAAGAATTTAAAAATACTTATTATGGAATCTTTAAAACCGGGATAAGATGGATTGACGATGTAATACCTGAAGGATTACCATTGAAATCTACCACGGTGATTACAGGACCAGGTGGTTCGGGTAAACCGCTCATTGGGGAAATATTTGTTACCGCATGGTTGAAAAAAGGCGGAAGTGTTATTTTTATGTCACTGCAATACCCAGGTTCGGAATTTGTTGCTGAAAGCATAAAGAGTGTTACCGGATTAAATATTAATGATTATAAAGAAAAAATAATATTTCTACAGCTTGACACCGGAATATCAGAATATCAGGAAGTGAATAAAAGTCTTATTCTAGCAAATCTTGTAAAACCGGAAGTCTGGGAAAAGGTTTTAAATCTTGCTTCGGCAAAGTTGCCGGATGAAGAACCAGGAATTTTAATTTTCTGCTCTGCATTAAATCTCTTGTTGTTTTCACCAACTTATGGGGATGTGATTTTCGAAAAGATAAAAAGCACCATTGAAACAAATACTACCAAAACCTATATATTTTCGGTCAGCACATCAGCTAAAGCAGAAGAAATTTCGCAATTGGAAGAAATTGCCGATAATTTAATCCTGTCCCGAAGTGAGAAACTCCCATTTCAATTATTTATGAAGGTTCTTAAAATTAGAGGTGTATCATATACTTCGGCTGAAGTACAAGTTCCGATTTCTCCCAAAATATTAGAACATATTAAAGAAATGGCAGATCATAGCAGAAGTAAAGTGTTGCCTGCTATTTTAAAAACATAAACAGTAAATCACAAATCCCTATGTTAAGGATAATAATTTGGATAATAATGATTTTTGGCGGTAGTATTTTTGGATATTATCTCGATTATTTGATGTTTGAAAATATCCATCAATATATTATCCCTCATATTGTTAGTTTATTAATTGGTATTTTTCTGTTGTTACTTGTAATGAAAATCAGTAAAAATACCGGCAGGACACTTGCGAAATATGGACGAAAAGGCAAATTAAAAAGGATGCAAACTAATGTTCTTGCAAAACAGGGAATTTACAAATACATGAGACATCCGATGCACCTCGGATTATTCCTTCTTCCTCTTGGAATAGCTTTCTTAATTGGTTCGCCTTCGTTCATTCTTATTATTGCACCCATAGAAATAATTTTTATGCTGATAATGATAAAATTAGTTGAAGAACCTGAAGCAATTAATAAATTCGGAGAGGAATATCTCAACTATAAAAAACAAGTCCCATGGTTTTGTTTTAAAATCAAATGTTTGAAAGAGTTATTAGAAAATGTCCCAAAGAATTATGTATAAGCATCTTTTCGGACCTGTTCCGTCACGCAGATTGGGTATGTCATTGGGAATTGATTTGATACCTAAAAAAGTTTGTTCATTAAACTGTGTTTACTGCGAAGTAGGAAAAACTACTGAACTTACTCTCGATGATTTGCATAATTTTTTAGGCATCCATATTAATGAAATAAATAAATATTTGGGAGCACTGGAGGCTAATAATAAAATTAGAACTGTTAACCTTGAAAGAGGAGTGTTTTATCAAATTAAACATAAATAATTTTATTTTTCAAGTTAGTAAAATGAAGAAAATAGGTTTAATAGTAAATCCCATAGCAGGAATGGGAGGTAGTGTCGGTTTAAAAGGGACTGATGGAGAAATATATAAAAAAGCCATAGAATTAGGTGCAAAACCGACAACACCTCAAAGAATTGAAGAAACACTTTCTTTGATTAAAAGGAAAGATGTCTATTTTATGGTTGCTCCGGATAAAATGGGGGCGGACTACATTAAAAAATTTGATTTTAAATATGAAGTAGTATCTGAAATAGGTGAAGAAACAAATGCAACTGATACAAAAAGGATTGTTCAGGATATGCTTGAGAAAGGTATTGATCTCCTGATTTTTGTTGGTGGAGATGGTACTGCAAGGGACATATACGATGTGTTAGATTTGAAAACTCCTGTTGTGGGTATTCCATCAGGAGTTAAAATGTTCAGTCCTGTTTTTGCACTTTCGCCTTCTGCAGCCGCTGAAATAATTAATACTGCAGGAAATCAATTTATCGAAAAAGAGGTTCTTGATATTGATGAAGAAGCCTTTAGGGAAAACAAAATATCAGCAAAATTATATGGATACCTGAAAGTTCCAAAAAACATCACACTTCTCCAGGCGAAAAAGGAACCCTCAAATGTAAGCAAATCCGAAGAAGATATAAAAGAGGAAATTGCGGATTACCTTATGGAAAATCTGGAAAAGGAAACACTTTATATTTTGGGCCCCGGAACCACTTTAAAAACAATTGCTGATAAAATGGGAGTGGAAAAAACCTTATTGGGTATAGATGCTGTTTTCAATGGAAAGTTGGTTGGGAAAGATTTGAATGAGAAAGGATTATTAGCGATAATAAAGAAAAACCATAAATCAACAATTATAGTTACACCAATTGGTGGAAACGGATTTATATTCGGAAGGGCAAGTAAACAATTTACGCCTGAAGTTTTAAAATTGATAGAAAAAGAAAACATAGTTGTTGTGGCAACCGAAGATAAAATCAATAAGTTGGAGTGTTTAAGGGTTGATACAGGTGATATTGAAGTAGATAAAAGTTTGAATGGATTTACAAAAGTAATTACAGGATATAAAAAAGAAACAATTACCGAAGTAAAATGATAATCAATCTGCACATGAACGAAAATCCGTATTTACCTGCTGAAAGCATTAGAAAAGCAGCGGTAAAAGGGATGGAAAATGTAAACCGGTATTCCGAATTAAAATATTTGAATGAATTAAAAAAGCTTATTGGTAAATACAACGATATGCCTTTAGACCGCGTAATTTTGAGTCCTGGTTCCGATTTTCTTTTACGGGAGGCAATCAATATTTTCTCAAAAGACAGGAAAATTATTATGGCGAACCCCTCATTTTTCCCGGTTTCGCAGTATGCCATGAAACTTGCACGTAAGCTAACAAAAATTCAACTTTTCCCTCCAGGTTTCAAACTAAATCCTGAACTTATCTTAAAAGAACTTGATGAACCAACGCTCTTAATAATTGACAACCCTAATAATCCAACAGGAACAATCCTTTTGGATAATAAATTAGTTGAAAATATCCTTAAAAACAAAAATGTATTGCTTTTGGTAGATGAGGCATATTATGAATTTTCAGGGCAAACTTTTGCAGGCCTGATTAAAAAGTATCCAAACTTTGCAATAACAAGAACGATGGATAAAGCATTTTCTTTAGCCGGGCTTCGATTAGGGTATCTTTTGGCAGGCGATTGTTTTAAAGATCGATTTTTCGATTTCCCGGCATTTTTATCCAGGCCAAGCCTGTTTGCGGCAATTGAAGCATTAAAAAATCCTGAATATTTAACTCAAAACATCAAAAAAATAATAAGTGAAAGAACACGAATAGAAGAAGAACTAAAAAAAACAGGGATTGAAGTATTTCCGGGTAGTACAAATTTTATTCTGATAAAAAGTAAGATTCCCGACTTTGCAAGAAAGTTAATGGACTCCGGAATTATAATAAAAGATTTATCCGAAGAATGGCTAAATGGTTTTTATAGAATTTCAATAGGCCTTCCTGAGGAAAACGATGCTTTATTATCAATCATTAAAAATAACTAACCATGCCTAAAACAGGACCTTTTGATAATTATTCCGATGAATATGATGATTGGTTTATTATCAATAAATATGCTTTCCAGTCAGAGTTAAATGCCATTAAAAAAGCTTTACCGGATAATGGAGATGTTGTTGAAGTTGGCATTGGAAGTGGGATTTTTGCCGAACCATTGGGGATTAAGGAAGGAATTGAACCTTCAAAAGCCATGCGTGAGAAAGCAAGAAAAAGGGGTGTCGGGGTTATAGATGCTGTGGCTGAGAAGCTCCCTTACGCCGATCAAAGTAAAGATGCTGTTTTAATGGTAACGACGATATGTTTTGTTGATGATATTTATAAATCTTTTCAGGAGGTGCATCGTGTTTTAAAAGATAATGGACATTTTATTATTGGATTTGTGGATAAAAACAGCCCGATTGGTAAATTTTATTTAGAACAAAAAGACAAAAATGTTTTTTATAAAGATGCTATTTTTTTTGGGACAGAAGAATTATACGAAATATTAAAGGAGACTGAATTTAAAATTAATAATACATATCAAACTGTTTTCGGAAAAATTGAAGAAATAAATAAAGTACAAAATGTATTGGCCGGTTATGGAAAAGGCAGTTTTGTGGTGATAAAAGCTCAAAAAATATAAAAGCATTCAACAGTGTATACATAACTTGGTTATAGTGGATGAAGTGAATAACCTTCATAAAAGAAGCAAGATATTATTAGAATGAAAAAAATATGATGGAAACAATTTATCAAATACTTTCAAATACATTCATGATAACTGGTTTTGTATTTGTAATGATGCTGATTATTGAATATGTGAATGTCCAGTCGCGGGGAATCTGGCAAAAACACCTTACAGGAAACAAGTGGCGGCAATACCTGGTTGCCGGTATGTTAGGTGTTATCCCGGGATGCCTCGGAGCATTTACTATGGTTGCCTTATTCTCGCACCGCCTAGTTTCTTTCGGAGCATTGGTCACCGCCATGATCGCTACCAGTGGCGACGAAGCCTTTGTGATGTTTGCCATGT
>JAUWMO010000100.1 GCA_030613125.1 Bacteroidota bacterium
GATTTATTGCATCTTTATCATTACAAGAAATATTTACTATAAATATAGGTAAAATAAGCAAAAGATAGGTTTTCTTCATATAATAACTCCTTTACTTGTTAAGCTGTATAACATTATATTCTACCGCAAATTACCAGATAATTCCATATTAAACAATAAAAAACGGATTCCATATAATGTACCATAATGAATTAAAATACGGATATTTCCATATAATATACATACTTCAAATAGCCAATGAAATTTTCTTATGCTTATTATTTAACGGAATAATAATCATTTCACCGTCTTCTTTAATTATTTTCACTTTTACACCGTACAGTTGTTCTATATTTCCTGATGTAATTATTTCTTTTCCTCCGGTGGCAAATATTTCACCTTCATTAATCATAACAAATTTTGAGCAGAATTTAATTGCCATATTAAGGTCGTGAATGGCAATTATTATCGTTATTCCATTTTCGCTTAAAACTTGTAAAAGTTCAAGAACTTCAAGCTGATGGCGAAGGTCTAAATTAGCAGTGGGTTCATCCAGAAGTAAAACTTTTGGTTCTTGTGCCAAAGCTCTTGCTATATAGACCCTTTGTCTTTGTCCGCCACTTAATTTATTAATTTCGTTTAAAGAAATATCTCCAAGGTCTAATTTTTCAATTACTTCCGCCGTTTTATCAAAATCATTTTTTGAAGGAGCCCAATTCACATAGGGTTTTCTTCCGATCAAAACTGCATCAAAAACCGTTACAGGATAAATATTACCTTCATTTTGTGGCACATAAGCTATTATTTTAGCGATTTTTTCCCTTTTATAATATTTTATGTTTTGGTCATTAAACAAAATTTCACCTTTGCTGGGTATTAGAATTCTGTCAATACATTTCAGCAATGTGCTTTTTCCCGAACCGTTAGGCCCTACAAAAGCAGTAAATTCACCTGTTTCGATATGTTCATTAATATCTTTTAGGGCAAATGAACCGTTATAACTGAAATTCAGATTATTAATTGAAATTTTCACTATTATCTCCTTTTCATACCTTTTAGTAATAAATAAATAAACAAGGGAGCCCCAAGAAAAGACGTCAGAATTCCGACCGGTAATACTATCGGTGAAATAATTGTCCGGGCAATAGTATCGGAAAACAACAGGAACATAGCACCGAACAAAACACTTGCAGGTATCAGAAATCTTTCGTCTCCGCCAATAAAACGCCTGACAATATGTGGCACTACTAACCCCACAAAAGCAATTATCCCGAAGAACGAAACTGCAAAAGCAGTGGACAGCGAAGCTATGATCATTCCCCTTGTCCTTACTTTTTCAACATTAACACCCAGGCTTTTGGCAGTTTCATCGCCTGTATTGAGAGTATTATAGTTCCATCGGTTTTTTATAAAATAAATTGTTGAAGGAATAATTACTACTAATAAAAACCAGAAATCCCTCCAGCTTGCACGTCCCAAATCACCGAATGTCCAGAAAACTATCGATGATAATTCAACATCGTCGGCAAAAAATTGTAATGCAGTTGTGCCTGCCGCGAATAAGGAGCCGGCAACAATTCCTGTAAGGATCATTACTTCGGGGGTAGCACTTTTATATTTTGCCATAAATAAAATTATGCCGGTACTTACAAGGCTCCAGGCAAATGCTGAAACCGTAACGAGATAAGGATTATTTAAAATCACTGAATCGGCAACGCTGCTGTGTGTGTCACCGGCGCCGAGAATAATAATTGCAAAAGCAGCCCCGAAAGCTGCTGCATTAGATATTCCCAATGTGAAAGGCGAGCCAAGAGGATTTCTTAAAATACTTTGCATAGCAGCTCCCGCAACCGAAAGAGCTGCACCAGCTAATACTGCCGATAAAACCCGCGGCAATCGTATGTTAATTATTATCTGAATATATGTTTTTTCTCCATTTCCTGTTAATACAGAAATAATATCGGATAAGGATATTTTTACAGAACCAAAAAGTAATCCTGTTATCATAAATACTAATAAAAGTACAGTGATAATTATAACGAAAACTGTTTTTCTTTTTACGTATGCCTTGTATTTCAGGTATGTTGTTTCAGTAGTCATTTGTTTCGCTGCCTGCCCTGTAAAATATTCATGGTCATTAGGTTATCATTAATTACGACTCTTCCAGGTTCTCCGAACTCTGGAAGGTCTTACTCTTCGCCCTCTGCTCAGCTACTTCATTCTTCATCATTCGTAAATCGATTGTTCGTCAATCATCATTCCAATTTATTTTTACATTTTCACTTTTATCTTTTGTCTTTCATCTTTTATCTTTATTCTCCGGTATTCCCCATATTTTTCAGTCATATCATCATAAACCCCTTTTCCTACAAAATGTTCATATATCTCGTTTGACTTTTCTTCAATATCGATATCTAAAAATTTACCAGGATATAATATTTTTCCTGTATAATAGGCATTGCAGATAATTGTTCCGAAATTAATTGTATACCAGTTATAGGGCAGAAGCGAATATATTTCACCGGTTTTAAAAGCATTAATTGAATTTACCAGAGTTTTATCCTTACTTAGTTCGTTTTTAATATTTTTTAATCCGGAAACATCAATAAATATTTTTTCAGGGTTCCAGTAAACTAATTGTTCTTTATCGATGAATGTGCCTTTAATTGCCGAAAAAGCTCTTTTGTCCAAAACAGAAGCTACATTAACGGCATTTACAAATTCAAAAGGAGCGAATGGCGACATGGTGGATACTAATCCGTGAGAACCATGATAAGCAATGCCAGCTATATAAATACCGGGGTTTTCTGCCTCAGGAACATCCTTTGTTCTGTTGTTAAGGTCTGATATACAATTATTAATATAGTTAATCAGTGAGTCGGCTCGTTTTTCTTTATTAAGGATTTTACCCATAAATTTTAAAGCCGAAAACATAACATCAATATTTTCAGTAAAATCTCCGTATTCAACAGCAAGAACGGGAATACCAGTTTTTTTCTGTAGTTGTTCTGCCTCACCGTTACTTGCATACGTGCAGAAAATCAAATCGGGATTTACATAGGTGATAAGTTCGGGTTCGGCATAGTTACCTGTGCCTATTGACGGGAGTTCCCTTAATTCAGGATGAGCCATAAGATATGGTGTAGAACGCCTTTTTTCATATTCTTCAACCCCTGCAACCAAATCGGAAGCATTAAGATAGACTACATATCGTAATGCGCCGGATCGTATTGCCAATATTTTTTCAACTTTTGAAGGTATTATTACTTCCCGCCCAATCATATCAGTGATTACTCTACTGCTCTTTTCGCTTTTTTTTTCTGTACTTCCTGAACATGAAAATAAAAAAACAACTATTGGAAGATAGTAAAGTCCGATATTTGCTGATATTTTTTTTAAAATAACAACCATCAAAGAAGGTGGATTTCTAATTCAAATTATACTATTCGTGTTACCATGTTTAAAAAAATTAGCTTGCAGTGCTCATTACTAATTCTCCATGTTTTATTCCTTTTATCGCGATAAGTTTATCGGCCAGTTCTTTAAGTTTCCTTGCTTTACCTTTAACAGCAATTGTTTCAAGACAATTATTATGGTCTAAATGAACATGTTGCACTGACAAAATCAAATCAAAATAATCGTGCTGAAGAGTTGTTGATTTTTTTTGAAGTTCCCTTTTATGATGGTCATAAACAAGTACAATTGCTCCGGCAACTTCCCTGTCTTTATCCCATTCTTCTTCAACAAGTTTTTCCTGGATAAGAAATCTTATTGCCTGCGAACGGTTAGGAAATTTTTGTTTTTTTACGAGTGCATCTAATTTAATCAGCAGGTTTTCTTCTATTGATACTCCAAAACGTTTTACCTTCATAGTGTCATTAATATTATAATCGTAACACAAATTTATAATAATTCTATAATTTTGAAATAACTATAGGTTGATTTCAATAGATACTTAATAATAAATTTATTTTGATTGCTGAATTTGTGACTATTATTTTTCTCTGCAGCAGCTTTTTATTGTGGATTTAGAAAAAAAAATGAGGAATTTAAACTTGAACCAGAAACCAAGGTACAGATAAAATTCATAATAGTAAGTTAATTCAGATAGCTAAGTAGAAATCTCACCCCACAAAATTCTCCAGAAACATACATGAACATACATATTTATTAATCCCCCTTCTGATTGGGCTTTTAGTTGAAAATCTTTACTTTTGACCGATTAGTTTTTTCAAATACAATTTGCCTGTGAAAATATCATATAATTGGCTTAAACAATATATTGATGTTGACCTGGATCCCAAGAAGGTTGCCGAGATCCTGACAAATACCGGACTGGAAGTGGAAGGAATAGAAAGCTTTGAAACTGTGAAAAGTGGTCTTGAAGGAGTAGTAGTTGGTAAAGTGAAATCGGTCCGCAAACATCCCAATGCTGACAAGCTTACCCTAACTGAGGTGGACCTGGGGCATGGACATGTTGTTCCTATTGTATGTGGTGCTCCAAATGTTGAAGCAGGCCAGAAAGTCCCGGTAGCGGTAGTGGGAACTACTCTTTACAAAGGGGACGAACCTTTGAGGATCAAAAAAACAAAAATCAGGGGGAAAATTTCCGAAGGAATGATATGTGCTGAAGATGAACTGGGGCTGGGAGATTCACATGAGGGAATCATGGTCCTGGATAAAGATGCTACTGTAGGGATGGATGCTAAAACCTATTTCAATATTAAAACCGATACCATTTTTGAAATAGGGTTGACACCAAACCGAATAGACGGAGCATCACATTATGGTGTGGCCAGAGATCTTGCAGCTTATCTCAACCAGTTTGAAAAGAAAAAGGTATACTTGCCATCGATTAATCACTTTAAAACAGATAATGAAGAACATATAATTCCAGTTATCATAAAAAATGTTGAAGCATGCCCACGTTATGCCGGACTTACCATTTCCGGGATTAAAGTCGGATCATCACCTGATTGGTTGCAGAACCGTCTCAGGTCAATCGGTCTTAGCCCAATCAATAATATAGTTGACATTACCAATTATGTATTACATGAAACGGGCCAGCCTCTCCATGCTTTTGATGCTGACATTATTGATGGGAATAAAATAATTGTAAAAACCCTTAATGAGGGAAGTCGGTTTGTAACCCTTGACGAAGAAGTAAGGGTACTATCAGAAAAGGACCTGATGATCTGCAATGAAAAAGATGGAATGTGTATTGCAGGTATATTTGGGGGTATCAACTCAGGCGTAACCGAAAAAACTACTTCATTATTTCTTGAAAGCGCTTGTTTCGATCCGGTATATATAAGAAAAACCTCGAAAAGACATTTGCTGAACACTGATGCCTCATTCCGTTTTGAACGTGGTGCTGATCCGGAAATGACATTGTATGCCCTGAAAAGAGCTGCACTGCTTATCAAAGAAATTGCCGGCGGAAAGATCAGTTCCCCGGTTCAGGATGTTTATCCAGAGCCATTTGAACCAGTCACAATCAAACTCTCATATGCCAATCTGAAAAGGCTGATCGGAAATGTAATTCCTGCTGAAGATGTTAAAAAGATTCTTGCCTCACTTGATTTTGAGATTACAGAAGAAACCGGGGATAATTTAATTTTAAAAGCCCCACTTTACAGGGTGGATGTTACAAGGGAAGCCGATGTGATTGAAGAAGTACTTAGAATTTACGGATATAACCAGATTGGTATAAATCAGAGAAGCAATATAGCAGTAAATCATTTTGAGAAACCAGATAAAGAGAAGATAATCAATCAGATATCTGACCTTCTATGTTCAAATGGCTTTTATGAAATTATGACCAATTCCCTCACAAAGGGGGAACATTATGGCAAAAACAAAGCTTTTGATGAAAACAAATCTGTAAAGCTCTTCAATCCATTGAGCCTGGACCTTAATGTTATGCGACAGTCGCTTCTTTTTGGTGGTCTTGAAGCAATAAAATACAATATTAACCGGAAAAGAAACAACCTGAAAATGTTCGAATTCGGAACTTGTTACTGGTTAGATAGTGTAAATGCACCACCCCAGCATCTTAACAACTACATGGAAGAACAGCAACTGGCATTGTTTGTTACCGGGAATAAAACAGAGGATTCGTGGAATGCCAAAGAACAAAGTACTGATTTCTACTATCTTAAAGGTGTTATCAGCCTTATTCTTCAAAGGATAGGAATCAATGAAGATGAATTGGAAGTCTCCGGAGATATTGGGCCCGTTTATGCAGAAGGCATGAAATATTCATTGAACAGTCAGGAACTTGTCAGGTTCGGTATAGTTTCAAAAAACACACTTATTCAGTTTGATGTGAATCAGCCCGTATATTTTGCTGAATTCAAATATGAGATACTTCACAAAGCCATCGGCAGAACGAATATTCAGTTCAAGGCCATGCCCAGGTTTCCTGAAGTCAGGCGTGATCTGGCACTGCTTCTGAATAGTGATATCCGTTTTGAAAGGATAAAGGAGCTGGCATTGAAAACCGAAAAAAAACTTCTGAAACAGGTCAGGATATTTGATGTTTATACAGGAGAAAAGCTTGGCGCAGGGAAAAAATCATATGCAATAAGTTTTACTCTTCAAGACCCTGAGAAAACACTTACCGATAAGCAGATAGATAAGGTTATGCAAAATTTGATGAATGTATTTAAAGACCAACTGGGAGCTCAGATCCGGTAAATCATGGGGGAGATTCAACTAAAAAAGGCAGATATCACTAAATTACAGGTTGAGACAATTGTTAATGCAGCAAATAGAAGCCTGCTTGGAGGTGGTGGTGTGGATGGAGCCATTCACAGGGCCGCCGGCCCTCAGCTACTTAAAGAATGCCGTACCCTTAACGGTTGCAAAACCGGAGAAGCAAAGATCACAAAAGGATATGAACTTTCTGCCCGGTATGTGATCCATACTGTGGGACCGGTCTGGAATGGAGGGAACCATTCAGAAAATGAACTACTAGCTTCAGCTTACAAAAATAGTCTGAAACTTGCTCTGAAATACAAATTAAAAACCATTGCATTTCCCAATATCAGTACAGGAGTTTAC
Source organism: Bacteroidota bacterium (assembly GCA_030613125.1). Classification (GTDB taxonomy): domain Bacteria; phylum Bacteroidota; class Bacteroidia; order Bacteroidales; family VadinHA17; genus JAUWMO01. The sequence goes on from JAUWMO010000100.1 coordinate 7,045, forward strand.
GGCTTCCCAAAAGAAAGGGCTGCAACAATAGCAATTAATGAAGTTCAGAACTTTCTTGAAAAACACAATGAGATAAGGTTAGTTGTTTTTACAGTATTCGATGAGGAGAACTATCAGATATATAATGATTTGTTAGAAACGTAATCTATAAATATCAGTATTCGCAAATAACTGTATGTTAAAAAGATCTCTGCAATCTGCAAATAAATATCTTTCCCTCGTAAAGTTCAGTCATACGATCTTTGCCCTGCCTTTTGCGCTTATTGGTTTTTTTCTGGCAATAAGGATGACCCAGGCTGAAATAGAATGGAGAATCCTAATATTTGTGGTCCTCTGTATGGTCTTTGCCAGGAATGCCGCTATGGCCTTCAATCGTTATGCAGACAAAGAACTTGACCTTAAGAACCCCAGAACAGCAATCCGCGAGATTCCGGCCGGTATCATTAAGCCACGTTCAGCCTTGCAATTCACTATCATCAACTCTGTTTTTTTCATTGTAACCACCTGGTTTATTAATCCTCTCACCTTCAAATTATCACCGGTTGCGCTAATCATAATCCTGGGATATAGCCTGTCTAAGAAGTTTACTTCGCTTTGCCATTTAATTTTAGGGCTTGGACTTTCACTCGCCCCTGTTGGAGCTTATATCTCAGTCACCGGCAAGTTTGATGTTATTCCTGTTATTTATTCCATGATTGTTCTCACATGGGTAAGTGGCTTCGACATAATTTATGCATTGCAGGATGAGGAATTCGACCGGAATGAAAACCTGAGGTCGATCCCTGTACTTTTTGGTAGAAAGAATGCCTTGATATTTTCAGTTCTTTTGCACTTTATTTCTGCCATTCTAGTGATCGTAGCCGGTGTCATGGCTGATTTTACTTTTTATTACTGGATTGGAGCTGCAATTTTCATAGCCCTGCTTTTATACCAGCATCTGCTGATAAGACCTAATGATCTGAGAAAGGTAAATCTGGCTTTTTTTACTACAAATGGCGTAGGTAGCCTGCTCTTTGCATTGTTTACTATTCTGGAGTTGTATATTTAGGTTGTTTTGCAATTAAAAACCAACCTGTTTGAGTAATTATCCTTTTCGGGAATATACAAACCTTCCTCACTCTTCATCCGTGCATTCGTTCTTTATTAGTGCATTAGTGGCCTCTTAATAAAAAGCCACGGATGCACGGATTAAAGACGAATAAAACAAGATAACACTTCACTTAAAACTCAAAGGAGGTGTTCAAATGTTCACCCGGTGGGTTCCGGTCTGCAAACTCAATGCCAGTTTTTGAAGACTTTGTAAATGATAAATTCCTTTAGTTCATAACCTTAGCCTTCAGAAAGTGTAGGCTGCATAAACCAGAACAGAGCCAGAATAATATGTATTATAATACGTATTATAATATGTATTTAAATATGTATTACCTTTTTTTAAACTCGGTATCATACAGATACACTGTTAGTTATAACGGTTATGACTTGGAGGGTTATATGTAGGTTGTCAGGTATAGTTGTTAGGTAATAGAAAAAACCGAGAACAACAGATGAGTTTAGATCAGTATATAATTAGTGCCTGTCTATAAAGTCAGTGTTTAGTTCAGAAAGTTTGCTATCAATCCCGATAGCTATCGGGATGCGCAGCCCGAAAAATGTGAGTTTACTACTGTAAATGACCATTTTGAGGGCAAGCATAACGCAGATAGCGGACTTTATGGACAAACACTAATTAAGGAGATTCCTCTCCGCAAAGGCAGATCGGAATGACAGTATTATTGGCAATTCCGGTGATATTGTTCAATAAATGATTCCACCGTGCTCCTTCGCTGTCCGCGTGTCGCCGAACGCCTAAAGGCCGGCAGGGCTGGCAGGTATGACCCTCTGATTTAAATATTTTGAATAAAATCTGGTATCAATCCTGATTTTAGTATATTTATAAAACAATTTGAGTAATAAAAAAATTAAATATTATTGTGAGCAAATACCACAGAATTTATTTAGTTGCACTTTACAAACATTTAACATACAGAGTTTTAACATAACTTTATACACATGAAAGCCGGACAAGTAGTCCACGAACTGTTATCTGAGGCCGGGATTAAAATCAACGGAGATAAGCAATGGGATATCCAGGTACATAATGACAATCTTTACAGCAGATTATTGAGTGACGGAGAACTGGGTTTAGGAGAATCATATATAGATGGCTGGTGGGACTGTGAAGCCCTCGACGAATTCATTAACAAGCTTTTAAGAGCAAATCTTAGAGAAAAAATTAAAAGAAACCGGGAATTTGTATTCTTTATTCTTAAAACAAAGCTGTTTAACCGGCAGAAAGAATCCCGGGCAAAAATGATTGGAGTAAGCCATTATGATCTGGGAAACGATCTGTTCCGGCTAATGCTTGATAAAAGAATGAACTACACCTCGGCCTACTGGAATAAAGCCGAAAATCTCAATGATGCCCAGGAGGCTAAATTAGATCTGGTTTGCAAAAAAATTGAGTTAAAACCTGGTATGACTATACTTGAATTAGGATGTGGTTGGGGTAGTTTTGCTAAATATGCTGCCGAGAAATATGGTGTAAATGTTGTGGCATTAAATATTTCCAAAGAACAGATTAACCTCGCCAGGGAGCTTTGCAAAGGATTACCGGTTGAATTCAGGCTTCAGGATTACCGCGAAGCTGAGGGAAAATACGACAGGGTTGTATCCATTGGTATTCTTGAACATATAGGATACAAAAATTACAGCACCTACATGAAAGTTACTGAACGGTGCCTGAAAGATGATGGTTTAGCTTTTATTCATACTATTGGGAATATTACAAGTACTACTCATATTAGTTTATGGACAGAGAAATATATTTTCCCTAATGGCATGCTTCCATCTGTAGCCCAGATAAGCAAGGCCATGGAGGGGTTGTTTGTAATGGAAGACTGGCACAATTTCGGACCGGATTATGATAAAACATTAATGGCATGGTATAGGAATTTTAATAAGGTCTGGCCTCAGTTGAAAGAGAAATACGGCGAACGGTTCTACCGTATGTGGCGCTACTATCTGTTGAGTAGTGCAGGAGGATTCAGATCGCGGAAAAACCAGCTCTGGCAAATTGTTATGACAAAAACCGGAAGGAAACAACCTGATTGCCGGATATGCTGAAAT
>JAUWMO010000284.1 GCA_030613125.1 Bacteroidota bacterium
AACCTTTATGGTATCCGGTTTAACGGTGTAACTGAATTCTGTACATCCCAACATACCACCACTATCTACTCCTTCCACTATCCCTATAATTTTGCAATGTCTGTCGGCATTGTAAAAAGTAACTGTGGCTTCTCCCGTACCATTAACAACAAGGTCTGGTTCCCAATAAATTGTTGTTCGCAGATCGGGAATTTCATTATTCCTCTCCTGTTCGGATTCATATTTTGGTGAATAGAATTCCCTGGTAGGAGCATAAAATCTAAGAAAAGCGATGTTTTCATTTAAAGTTACCTTTCGGATATAATCTTTCTTTGTAGTAACAATTATTGCCCCATATTTCGCATGTTCACCATAAAACATAAAAGCCTGGCTACTTGATAAAGTTCCAATACTCTCTATTTGATCTTGTTCAAGTATTCTCAGGTCAGAAAACGAAATACCCCAATACTTTCCATCCAGAACAAGCAAAGGCTGCCCATAATTACTAAGTTTGGTTTGAGTGAAAGGACTTCCCTTCCAGTTGTACCTGGGTCCTTCGAAAATCACACCATTTAGGGTTAATACTGCACGGGGATTTATTTGAATTACCCAGTGTTCAAAAGGAAGGTTAGGATTTAACTCCTCGCCTTTTTTATATCGACCAAATGTCCTGGCATGATAGGCTTCGATACTTTCCTCAGGTGTTTTCTTTTTGGCTTTGATAATTACTTCCGGGATAAGTTTAGTAACACCAAAATCCAATGGTTCTAATAACAAATCAAGTTTTTTAATATAAAAATCTGAAAAGTGATAGTGAGAAGGCATTAGCAGGGTTGATTCAAAATATTTTTCCAGTTTTGAATCAAACTGATTGTCAGATTGTTCAGCCAGTTCAATCCTGACATTTTTCCTGCCCTTTGCCGATTTTGCCACTAAAACCAACTTATTAAAATTTTCCGGTGTAAATTGAAAATCAAATTTAAAACTGCCCTGATCATCCGTCTGAATCTCAGAAATTTCAGGAGGATACAACTGGGTTACGGATATATTGGCATAACCGGCAGGCTTCCCGTTGGTTCTGTATACTTTCCCGGAAACCATATCGAAAGCAATGGGTTCGGATAAGGTGTTTATATCTGTCTTTAAAAACGTATCCCACGAAAATCTTCTCCAACCATGAGTCATCATAACCAGGTCTAAAGCCTGGCCGGTGAACGGATTCGTCTCGTAAAAATAAAAGTTTGGGGTTGGGATATCACCTTTCAACTCTGATTGAAGTAATACAGACGATAGAATATTTGGATTTTTAATTGCAGGACTAACAGTTAATTCCTGATCGGTTACCGCTAAAGAGAATTGGGCGGGTACCGGATTACCCGATTCATCCCTGGTTTTAATTGTTGCGATTACTCTTTCCCTGGGTCCATACGTTTCCTTATCGGTTTCAATACGGATGCTTAATTTCCGGTGCTTATTTAAAAATACCAGTCTTTCTGCCAAGGGAACTTGTGCAGCATTAAACAAGGTAATTTGGGCAATACCGGCCGGCATATTTATTGTAGGAATATTCATTGTTGCCTCATCTGTAATTTTGCCTTCTGCTGCCCAATATTTAATACCCCTTATTTGAACGAAAATACAAATATGCTCCTTCCTGTCCGGTGTGGAAGTTTTTATCTTTAACCGGATATTATTTTCTGTTACAGTATCAATTTTCAACACATAGCCGTTTGATTCAGGTTCAGGTAATTTAAATAATTTATTTACCCTTACAGGTTCTGTTAATTGAACATAATAGGATTGGTTTAAATGAGGAGTCAACATAAAGGCTCCCATCCCTTTATAATCCGTTTGTATATGCTTTATTATTTCTCTGTTTTCATTAAGTAACTCACCTTTGAAATCGAATGGACGCCCAAATTCATCCGTTGCTTTAAAAGCAATCCTGCTTTCCAAACCCTCAACCATATCTCCTCCTTCCGGAAAAAATTGTAAATCAATATCAACTACTTCTGATGGTATATTATATACCTTTTCTATTTCCTTCTTATTATGAGTTATTATTAATTTAAGAAGGTATGATTTTCTGCTTTCCGGCAGAGTGAATTGTATGGTATCTTTCCCGTTTTCTGCTGTTTTACTCTTTCCTTTAACGATTTTTTCTTTACCTGATAATAATTCATACGAATACCTTACCCTGGTAACCGGCTCCTTTTGGATTGTCATCGTATGAACAATAAACTTAACTATGTCACCGGGACTGTATGAGGTTTTATCGAAATACAGTCTGGTAAAAAAATCTTTATTGAATATCTGGCGTATCTCAATATCACAGGTAAAAACATTTTCCGGCTTAAAATTTTTCATCCAACTTGTATAAGCAACCATTTTGTAAAAACCATCATCCAGAGTATCCGGCAGGCAGAAGTCCCCATGTGCTCCTTCTTTTGATAATAGAAATTTCTTATTCAGGATTTGATTGCCATCCTGATCCAATAGGCCTGTATAAAGTGTATTGCTTAAATTCGAAGAAATATTAGTAGGACAAAAGAATGTATAAGCCTTAAACCACAATGTATCCCCTGGTTGATACAAATATTTATCAAATTGGACATATAATTTTTCACTTCTTGTCTTTTCGGTAAAATGATATAGTTTTGTCTCAAGCTTTGGAATTATTATCTCCTTTGTTTTTAAATTATTGATAAATTTTGTCAACCCTTTGTTTGGTTTGATAATGTTATACTTCCCCCAGAAATCTTCATGATAATCATAAATTTTATCATTCAATAATTCATCAGGCTTAAAAGTTACAAGTCCATTAAATTCATCCTCTGTTATAGAACTTCTCTCTGTAGCAAGTAATACATCCTGGAATGTAAGATCTGAATTTAAATTCCAGTCGGTTTTTATCATTTTTAATTGGATTTCACCCTTTGAGTAATGGAACCTCCACATCCCGTCATTATGATAAGCATAATCTACGGAGAAATAAGAAGAAATCGGGTCAACATTTATATGTTCCGGATTTTTCCTGACATATAAATCACCGGTGGCATAGCTCAGACCTTTGGAACTCAAACCATAGTCAAAGCGTACAAAAGCTAAAGTTTGTACATCAATATATATTATTCCTTTATAAAGTGGCTTTTTAACCTTATCTTTTTGATCAAATTTTATTTTATATACTTTTCTGCCATTAAATTCTTGAATACCTGAATATCTATAGTCATAAAAACGAAAAGATGTTTTTTCAATAAAATCAATTTTATTTTTAACTATATCTCTCTTTACACAATAATATGGACCACCTTCTATTTTAAAATGATCAAAAATCCGGGAGTAAAATATACCCTGGTTTCTCCTTCCTTTTATAAGCCTGACATCTTCAGGAAGTTCCGGCATAATCTCTGGTTTTATCTGCTTGTCGAATAACGGGTAATAGTAAGTCTTTCTGTATAAGTCAGGCTTTGGATCTTCATGTTTGTACGGAAATTTCTTAAAAAACAATACCGCTTCAATCAAGTCATAATAAGTATCTTTTTCTTTGACAGATTCCCGGTAAAACCCGGTAAAAATTTCTTCATCATTTGGGTAATTTTCCGGTATTCTCTTAATAGCCTTTTTTATTATCTTTTTAGGATTCAGAGCCTCAGTAATAATGGCAACTTCTTTTATTGGTATTTCATCAGGCTTAAGGGAGATTAGAATTATACCTACCGTTAAATTTTTGACAGAACATTTATAGTTCTTGTATCCCAGGTATGAAACAACAAGGCTATCGTCAACATAGGTTTCTGGAATTTTTAATACAAATTCCCCTTCATCGTTGGAAATGGTTGCAATACTGTTTTTTATCAGGCTTATATGGGCAAAAGGTAAAGGTTGTATGGTTTTTTCATCAATTATTTTACCATTAATGGAAACATAATCCTGTCCATAAGCACTGATACAAAGACCTGAAATAAAGACAGCCTGAAAAGCAATTAACAGTATGTTCCTTAAATTCATCATAACTTGGTCTGATTCCTTAAACTAACCTATCCAACTAATAAAACATGTGAAAGTTTAGTAATTTAATTAAAGATATCTATGAAGTTACAAATAATCTTTCACAACAAAAATAGTACCACCTATAGGTGTTACACAAATTATTTTGCTTAAGAATATATTCGTAATTAGATAAGGGGGGACACAATTTTTCAAGTTCGCATTGAGAACACCTCACTCATCGGGTGACTCGGAGTCACCCGGTGAGTACTTAAAGGTTATGTGTCCAGAAATACGCAATGAAATGAACATAATATGTTTGGAATATGAAAAATTGAACATATATTTGCAATATGTTCAAAAAACAGATAAATATGGACATGAACAACCCGGACCCATTTGATCGAAACAAACCCTATAATCAATTACCATTATTGCCCCCACCGGATGAAGTTATCGATAATGAGATTTTATTGAGGTGGGGATATGCCGGCAGAGCACTTGCGCAATTAAACAGAAACATTCTTAGACTTCCTAATCCAAATATGCTTGTAAATACAATCACACTCCAGGAAGCGCAAAGCTCTTCAGCGATTGAGAACATTTTTACTACAGAGGATGAACTGTACAAAGCCGTATCGGATTCTGTAAAGGAAGAAGATGCC
>JAUWMO010000354.1 GCA_030613125.1 Bacteroidota bacterium
GCAAATATTTACTCTATTGTTATGTCAAGCATGAAACGACGGGTAAATATTTTATATATACCTTATAATTAGCACAATATCACTTTTGACTTTCGACTTTTGACCTTTGACTTAGCACTAGACCTATGAAAACAACTGCAGTAAGGATATATGGTAAAGAAGATCTTAGGCTTGAGGAGTTTGACCTTCCTGAAATGAAAGAAAATGATATCCTTGCCAGCGTTGTATCTGACAGTATCTGCATGTCTTCGTATAAAGCTGCACATCAGGGAACTGATCATAAACGGATCCCGGATGATATTCACATCAATCCAACCATAATTGGGCATGAGTTTAGCGGAGAAATTATTGAAGTTGGGAATAAATGGGCAGGAAAGTTTAAAAAAGGACAGAAGTTTTCCATACAGCCGGCCCTGAATTATAATGGTAGCCTGGATGCACCCGGATATTCTTTTCATTGGATAGGAGGGGACGCTACTTATGTGTTAATACCCAATGAGGTAATGGAAATGAATTGTCTTCTTGCCTATGAGGGAAAGGGCTTTTATCCGGCTTCTTTGGCAGAACCATTATCCTGTGTGATTGGGGCATTTCATGCAAATTATCACGTAATACCAGGATCGTACGAACATTATATGGATATTAAGAATGGTGGGAATATGGCTATTCTTGCAGGAGCTGGACCAATGGGACTTGCTGCGATAAATTATGCATTGTTCAGAGACCGAAAACCATCATTCATGGTTGTAACAGATATTGACGATGGAAGGCTGCAAAAGGCTGAACAGTTATTCACGATCGGATATGCAAAAAGCCGGGGCGTGGAGTTGGTCTATCTGAATACATCCAATGTTGAAGACCCTGTTCAGAAACTTATGGAATTAAGCCATAATACCGGGTTCAGTGATGTATTTGTGTTTGCATCTGTGCCATTTGTGATTGAGCAGGGTGACAGGATCCTTTCCCGCGACGGATGCCTGAATTTTTTTGCCGGGCCTTCTGATCCGGAATTTTCAGCAAGATTGAATTTTTATAACCTTCATTATAATTCTACACATGTAGTTGGAACCAGCGGAGGTAGTAATAACGATATGATCGAAGCCCTTGATCTTATGTCACAGGGTCTTGATCCCTCAGGGCTTGTCACTCATATTGGCGGGTTAGATGCAGTTATTGATACAACACTTAATCTGCCGGATATTCCGGGTGGGAAAAAGTTAATATATACGCATATAAGAATGGAGTTAACTGCAATTGAAGATTTCAGACTGAAAGGTCAGACACAGCCATTGTTCAGGCAACTTGCAGATATCACCGAAAAACACAGTGGACTTTGGTCTGTTGAGGCGGAAGAGTATCTTCTCAATCATGCTGATCTTTTAAAGGGTATTCGCTGATGACATAAAGCGTTTCAACGCTGAGTAAGAATACTTTTGCCAAAGGCCTGCCCCCGCCCGGATGACCTCCGGTCGGACGGGTGAATACGTCAGGCGGAAGCGCCTCTCCGTCTCTGCGGTTAATTTAAAAAATCATTTACAATCCAACCTTTATTTTTTATTTTTGGATGCTTTATTGCGGAAAACAGGAGGAGTTTTTATGCTACCAAAGGGAATATTTTATGCCCGCCATTTTAATTTTGGCAAGAGTATACCGACGATGAAGGGATCTCAGGGTTTTAATCTTTCCTCTTTTATGATCCTGGCAAAATCTGGTGATATATAATTTTCTTCAGACATACACACATTGGTGGCAAATCTTATTGCTGTTTCAACAAGTTCTTTCCACTCCTGTTTTTTCAGATATTTTAATTGCTGTTTAGTAATACGTTTCATATGAAGTCCGTATATCAAACCAGCATTGAAATTATCACCGGCTCCAATTGTGCTTAAAGGTTTTAGTTCAGGAACCTTACAATATTCGGTAATCTTATTGAAGTTTAAGTAGACACCTTTCCGGCTGGCTGTATAGATCAGACCAGCATTGTATTTTTTAATTTCTTCGCAGGCTTTTTTAAATGTTGTTGTTGCAAAAATATTTTGAAAATCTTCATCAGAGCCTCTTATAAGATCTGCAATCATAAAATTATCGAGTACTGCTGACTTCAGGTTGGGGAGTTCCCGAAGGAACACTTTTCTGTAATTCGGATCATATATAATAATTGTACCATTATCTTTTGCCAGTGTAACAATATTCTTTACCTCTTTTCTTATTTCAGGGTCAATTCCAAACCATGATCCAAATATTAAGATGTCATCATTGGTAAAATGGAGGTGTTTTATAGCCAGCCTTTTTTCAGGTACATTTTTGTGGAATTCATATGTAGCTTCATTTTGATCATTAAGATATGCATAAGCCAGTGCTGTTTTCCCTGTATTATGTCTGTAAACAAAATCAGTATTTACATTGTTGTATAATAAAGCCTGCTCAAGTTGCTTGCCATGTTCATCAGTTCCATATTCACTTAGCAGATATACAGGAAGGTTCAGGCGACCAAGAGATATGGCTGCATTTACTACCGATCCACCGGGGAGAGTTTTGATCTGTTTTCCGTCTTTGATGATTATATCAAGCAGGCTTTCACCCAAAGCATATATTCTCGCCATTTTAATTTATTACTGTCTGAAAACTTCTAATGCAGTCTTGTCAATCTTTTTATACCGGTCAAGAAAAGCAAGCAGGTTTTTCATGATTTTCTCAACACCTCCGGGTACTTCCGATTCTACATTCAATGGCAATACCGGATCATGCAGTGATAAACGGAGTAAAAACCATCCTTCCCCATTATCTTTATCGCATCTAATCCTGATCCCTTCATAGTTATTTGGAACAACCGACCAGCCTTTAGTCTGCTTTACAAAATCTTTTAGGTCCTGAATTATCTTTTTTCCATAGCCGGTGAAATTTGTCTCAAATATTTTAATACGAAATTCTTCAGATTCGACAGGGTGTGACAGCTCATTAATCAAACCAGATAGTGAGCCTTTTTTTTCAAGGTTCATTTTTACCAGTTTAATAAGGATTAGAGTAGCAAGGTAGGCTCCATCATCCAGCCACTGGTTTTCTTTAATGGCTGCATGCCCCGAAGTTTCAATGGCAAGGTGGCATTCTTTACCATTCTTATTCAGGCGAATAGCCTCATTTATCACATTCCGGTAGCCTCGTTTAAACCTGTGATGATGGCCATGGAGTTTTTTTTCAATAAAACAGGTAAGCCCATCTGAGGTTATGGAATCGGTTACAATCCATGAACCTGGATTTTTTCCAATAATTATACTGGAAATTAAGGCGATAAGGCTGTTTCTGCTAAT
>JAUWMO010000066.1 GCA_030613125.1 Bacteroidota bacterium
TGGTGTTCGGTGAGCCCTCATCCTTAGAAGCATTATATCTTTATACATGCCCTTTTGTTCTTGTACCTCTAAATTTAACCCACTTAAGGATGAAGGGTTCATGTGTTAATTAATGAGCTGCAATCCGGGTACAATGCTAAACCAAAATACGTATTATAATACCTATTATAATACGTATTTAAAGAATAGCAATAAGCTGTATAGCAGGGCTTTGATACAGATAGAAATGCATATAAAATGTAATATAACATGCACAGGGTTGCGTAGTAAGTAAGATAAGCTACTATTTTTAGCTGGTTAAAAAACAAATTAAAAAAAGGTTTTTAACATAATCCGTAAAAAAAAGTAACTTTGATAATAAAGAATTCTAACTAATAAAATTATTTACGGATGAAATCATTTAAGAAATCATTGTTTGGGCGGAGAAGCTTCTTCAAAATGCTAACTGCAGGTGGAATAGGAACAGTTTTATTACCATTAGCAGGTAAAAGTGCCAATATAATCACGCCGGTGTCAGATGAAAAACCGGCCACAAACATCAGGGATGCTCTAAAATACCCCAGAAACAAAAAATCCATGCCGGGAATGTATCCCGGTAAAGTTGTAAGTGTTTATCATGAGAACTGCATGACTGAAAATAAACCTGATCAGGATGCAGCAAAACTTATGCTTAAAAAGGGAATGATTACCCTTACAGGGAATAAGAATATTAGTGAGGCATGGAGGCAATTTGTTAATCCAAACGATATTGTTGGTCTTAAAGTTAATCCTGTAGCAGGTAAAACACTATCAACAAGCCTTGAAATTACCAGAGCAGTGATTGACCAGCTAATTGAAGCCGGAATCCCTGAGAAAAATATTATTATCTGGGATCGTCGTGAATTTCAGCTGCATGAGGTAGGATTTACTACAGAAAATTTTCCCGGAATTAAGATAATTGGGACAGAGCAAAAGGATAAAGATGGTTCATTTTATGATGAAGATGGAAAATTATATGGTGAAAAAATGATTGATAAAGATTGGTATTACTGGGCCGATGTTGAAGGTGAATATGACAAGGATACAATGCCTTATATGGTAAACGGTGGTAAATATTCATACTACAGCAGAATTGCCACTCAAATGGTGGATAAGATCATTAATATTCCCATTATGAAAAATGCAGGATCATCAGTTACATTATGTTTAAAAAACCTTGCATACGGAATTGTTTCCAACACATCAAGGCTGCATAAAAGCCTTTGGTCAGAGACTTCTGCTGAGGCCTGTGCATTCCCCCCAATCCGTGATAAGGTTGTACTGAATATTGTGGATGGGTTAAAAGGATGTTATAATCGTGGACCAGGGGCAAACCCGCAATTTTTTACAAATTATAATACCTTGCTTATCGGTACCGATCCGGTTGCTGTTGACCGGATTGGGTATGACATTATTCTTGAAAAGAGAATAAAAGAAGGTATCCAGAAAGAGGATTCTATCAAAGGACGTTTATTTATGGACCTGGCAGCAAAACTTGAACTTGGGGAGGCAGACATTGATATGATAGATTTAAGAAAAATAGAACTTTCATAATTTCAGGAATGTGTTATTTAAAAGTTAATGGTGTCCAAATCTGTTTATAGAAATGTATATTTTAACATTATTTCTTTTTATCTGGATGCTTTATGGTGAACGATTTCCGGATGAAATACCGTGGATTGTGGAAGATGATATTCCGGGAATATGTGTAACTGACACAAAGGAATTTAAAGGGCCTGCTCTTTGGGGTTATATTAATGGTGGCGCCGACCTTTATCTGGAATATGGATTTGATAAACTATATGCCGAAAAAATCAAATTTGACGGGAGGCAATATTCCATTGATGTTTATAAAATGTTGAATTCTGCATCTGCATATGGTATTTTTTCGGTTTCACATACTAACTGTACCGGAAGGTTGGGGAATATGAAGTTCACCTGCATTAATCCTTTTCAGGTTCAGATTGCTAAAGGCTCATACTATATATCTGTTATAAATGAAAAAGGAACACCTGCCGAACAGATATTATCCAAAAAAATAGCTGAAATAATTGTAAAGAAGTGTAATGGAGCCGATTATGAGGTCCCTGTACTTTTTAAAAAGGAAAGTTTAAAACCATTTATAGATAATATTAAATTAATGAATGGCCGGTTAGGATTAGAAAACGGATTTCCTCTGTGGGCTGAGTATTTTGAAAATCTCGATGGATTTACAATAACATTATTACCCATAGTTTTGGATAATTCTAAGGTTTATATCGCACAGGTTGAGTTTGTTGATGAAGATGTGTTGAAAGCATTTATTCAGAATATGGGTGCTGATCCTGAGGAAATATTAAATTCTTCAACATTTATAAATGGACAGAATAAATATTTGAAAATTAACGGGTTAAATAAACTTGTGTTCATTGAATCCTCTGGAGAACCTCCACTTATTAAAAAGTGTATTAAGTTATTGGATTTTGAATACTGATTAACATAAAATTTAAATGACAGACAAAACTGAAAAAATTATTGTGCTCGATAATGAATTTGAAGCAAAATTGTTAGAGGAGATCCTGACTGAGAAAAAGATACCTTACATTATCAGGTCGTACTTTGATTCGGCATACGATGGACTTTGGCAAATGCAATCAGGCTGGGGGCATATTGAAGCCCCAATGCAGTACAAGGAGGAAATTCTGGAAATATATAAAGAGATGTCAAACCGTTCAAGTGAATAATTTTCATTTGCAGTTAGATTCTACCCAAATATTTAGAGTAAGTCATTGCAATAGCCCGGTAAATGAAGTGTGCAAATTTGGTATATGGGATATACAGGATCACCATCCATACCAAAACGAGATGAATAAAATAGAGATGATAAGCATATGACCAGTTCTGAAACCTGGCAATTTCGACTATTATACCAGAAATCGTGAGAAGAAACAATGATATAATAAATAACCAGTCGGAATAATTGCTGTTACTTCTCTGTTCACTATTAAAAATCCTCTGCCAGATCATAATGCTGCATCCAATTAAAAGAAACAAGCCAGAAATATTCCCTAATATTTTCACAGGATTCCAAAATCCCATTGGATACTCAAAAAACAGTGTCGCCAGAATGGCAAAAAAAGTTACAACTAGTAGTAAAGTAAAGCTCCAGAATATCATAAAATGGGCCAAAAAACGATATCGGTTGGTGGTACAGATCCGGAAGTTTTTGTGTGTAAGAATTTCCAGCAGAACTGAAAAAAACCCTGGTAGCAAAGTTTCTTTATGCTTGACTTCTGTTGTTGAATGTTTAAGGTTTTTCCAATACTGTTTCAACCCGATAACAAAGCCTGAAAAAGAAATTAATAACAGCAGAGCAAAAGAGATGTTCAGTAATCCGTGCGGAAAGAATTTTGAGTAAATAACCGGGCCATCGGGAATTTTGAAAGTTCCTGCCAGTATAAGAATTACCGATATTACCATAACCGGAAACCCAATAATTAATGGCAAAAAAGTGGGTTTTTGCATTATTTTGCCAAGAAAACGTGGCCTTGCGTAATGCTGGTAACAATAGTTACGTAACGAAGCCATAACATCACCAGGTCTTATATCACGCGGACAGGTAGCTGAACAATCTCCGCATTGATGACATAACCAGATATCAGGATCTCCAAGCAATTTTTCTTTTAATCCCCAGCTTGCCCAGATCATCTCTTTTCGGGGAAAGGGATTATTTAATGGTGAAAGATCGCATACTGCAGTACAACTCCCGCATTGCATACAGGTAGTAAGGGCTGAACCACAATCTCTTTTTAGGTGGTTAATAAAGTCAATATCAGGTTCTATGAAGCTCATAAATTTTGAATCCTGCTTTATTTTAAACGCTTTAATCTACAAGCACAACTTTCACATCCAGCCCACAGTCGTACCCCGGATCCGCTAGCCCTGTGAAATTCGTACATGCGGAACGACATAGTCGTTATTTCATAGGGCCAGTCGGCGAACGAGGCACGACTTTCCCACCCTATTGCGTCTACGGGTCATTTATTCGGGTTGTGCCCTCATGTCATTAACTCGCTGACGCTCGTGTCATACAATTTTACTTCGTGAAACAACCTGAAACAATTTGTAACAGCACTGAAACCATCTGAAACCCGCCTGTGTCGGGCAGGCAATTTGTAACAACATTAAAACCAATTTCCACCATTCTCCCGATGAGCTTCGCTATCGGGATTGTTCGACTAAGCATTCTACGTTGTAGAAAGCTAGTCTCACGAACATTCTTCCACTTTTAGAGTTCCTTAAACGGATTGGGCCCTATTTCCTTTATTGTTTCCAAATAATCGTTTATCATTTCAGGAATTCTATTAAATTCATTTATTTCAACAAACTCAGTCCTGATCCTTTCTGGTTCAAGCATCATGGTTTGTAATGTTTCCTGTATATTTTCTCCCCGTGTTTTAGTCAGTTCACTGCCATTTATGAAGTGGCATTGATAATCATCTCCGGGCTTACATCCAATCTGAAGAATACCATCAAAGCCTTGCGACAGGGCATCGGAGATCCATACTTTATTTACAGAACCGATACAGCGAACAGGTATGATTCTCACATATGCACTATATTGTAAACGGTTTATACCGGCCATATCAAAGGCAGGATAAGCGTCATTTTCGCAGACAAATGCCAGGATCCTTGGTTTCTCCTCAAACTCATCGGGAATATGAACTGCCTTGATCATGGATGAAACAGCATTGATTGAAAAATCTTTAAAATTGATAATTCTTTCAGGGCATGAGCCCAAACAAATTCCACAGCTACGGCAACGGTATGGATTTGGTAAAGGTGTTCCCTTTTCAGTTTCGTCATACGCTCCAAAGGGACACTCCTCGGTACACCGTTTACAATCGGTACATCTTTGCATATAAAGTTCAGGATAACTTATGTCTCCCGAGCGCGGATGAACTGATTCGCCACGTTTGGTACTTTCGATACATTGAATAGCTTTTAAAGCCGCTCCTGTGGCATCTTCAATACATGCAGATATGGTGCCGGGGGCCCTGATAGCACCGGCAGCATATATACCGGTCCTTCGGGTTTCATAAGGGAAACAGATGAAATGCGAATCGGGGAAATTGTATTTAAGTCCGGGAAGACCTTTCCCCTGCCTGTATGTTAAATTGAGATCTTCACTATTTCCGGGAGTCATTCCCGTGGCCAGTACCACAAGATCAACTTTTATATTTATTTTTTCATCAATCAGAGTATCTTTAACTGTGACAACCAACTGATTATTTTTTTCTGAAATCTCTGATACTGTTCCTTTTGTCAGGAATATTTGTTCGTCTTTTTGGATTTCTTTATAGAAATATTCTAGTTTCCCGGGCATTCTGATATCCTTATATACTATAAACACCCTTGTTTCTGTATAGAGATTTCGGATATACTTTGCCTGTTTCAATGAAGTGGCGCAACAGAATGCGGAACAATAAGGCAGATGTTTTTCGTCTCTGGATCCGGCACATTGAATAAACAATGCACTTTTTACAGCCTGTCCGTTTGAAGGCCGTACAATTTTGCCACTTTTTGCCATTTCTTCCAGCTCAACATTAGTGACGACATCAGCATGTATATTATAGCCAAATTCTATTAAGTTTGCTGCATTATAAGGTTCCCAGCCTGTTGCAAGAATAATGGAAGCCACCTTATATTCTATTATGGAATTGTTATTAAAAATGGAAGCAGTAAACTCACCAGGCTGTCCTGAAATTTCTTTGATTTCGGCAGAGGTAAGCAGGGTTATATTCTTGAAGTTCTGAAGTTCTTTAATTTTTTCATGGATGATGGGATCCTGTAAAGTGCCAAACGGATCTGAATACGGAACTTGTTTCAGAAGCCTGGAAGACCATCCGCCAGGTTGTGCTTCTTTTTCAACAAGTAAAACCCGGTATCCGGCTTTGGCACTTTCAATTGCTGAAGTTATTCCGGAAATTCCTCCACCTGCTACCAGGATATCAGAATTTAGAGTTGAAGAAATAAAGGGTTCCGGTTGCTCATCAACAAGGGCTCTTGCAATTCCCATTCTGAGATAATCCTCAGCAAGCATCTGAGTGTCTTCTTCATTCGGCGGGTTGCACCAGATTACCTGTTCCCTTAAGTTTACGCGTTCAACAACTAAAGATGGATCAAAGGAAAATTCAGCAGTTTTTACACGCGGTGAACATGCAGCTATCACAATAGAATTCAATTCCTTGTTGATAATATCATTATGAATTATTTCTTTTCCTTCTTTTTGGCATAAAAAAGAATGTACTCTGGAAATTGAAATATCATTATTCTCTGAAGCGACAGACTGTATGGCATCAATATCCAGGCTTTGGCCAATGCCACAACCGGAACATACATACACACCAATTTTTTTCGCCTCTTTATTCATTACTATTTAGCTGATTGTATTGCTTTTAAAGCAGTACCTGTTGCATCTTTAAGCGATGCGGAAACTTCCTGTGGATTTTTATTGCATCCTGCAGCATATATACCGGGTTCAAGTTTTTCAGCTGAAACAAAACCGGATTCGTCTGTTGAAATTTGTTCTAAAGGAGAAACATTTGGTACCATCCCTGTGGCCAGTACCACAAGATCGGCTACCGATGAAATTTTTATGCCCGATAGAATATCTTCAGCTTCACAGATCATATTTCCGGTTTCTTTTTCTTCTCTGATCCTGCCCACTTTTCCCTTGACTAAATCAATCCGGGGATTAGCCTGTACCCGGTTCAGGAAATCTTCATGCCTGCCCATCAGCCGTAAATCAACATAAAAGATCTTTACATTAACTTCAGGATCCTGCTCGGTCAGGTACAAAGCCTGCTTTAAGGAAACGGAACAGCAAACACCGGAACAATAAGAGAGATAAGATTCGTCACGTGAACCTGCACACTGAACAAAAACGATGTTTTTGGGAGCTTCACCATTCGAAGGTTTTACTATTTTTCCTTTATTCGGACCATTTGGTGATGCCATTCTTTCCATCATCAGATTGGTAATGATGTCAGGAAATACACCAAATTTCAGCTCAGGTATCTGTGAAACATCAAAAAGTTCCCATCCTGTTGCAAAAACAATTGAGCCAACCTTTATTTCAATGATTTCAGGAGATTGCCCGAAATTTATAGCATCATATTTGCATACTTCCCGGCATTTCCCGCATTCATCTTTAAGGCATACATTTTCATCTATTACATATTTATGAGGAAAAGCCATTTCATGAGGAAGAAAGATTGCCCGGGATTTGTCCAGTCCCAGATTAAAATCGTTTTCTCTTTCTACCGGACACACTTTTTCACAATCACCACAGGCTGTACATTGATGATTAACATATTCAGGTTTCATTTCCAGAAAAACATAAAAGTTTCCTTCAGAACCTGAAATTTTTTTAACTGTTGCAGAGGTGAGGAGCTGGATTCGGGGATTTTGTCTGATCCGGCGAAAGTTAATTTCAAGACCACACCAGGGAGGACAAAGTTTCGGAAAGTATTGGTTCATCATGGCTACCTTGCCACCAAGGTAGGGTAGTTGTTCAATCAAAACAACTCTATAACCCACTTCAGCGGCTTCAAGGGCAGTGGTAATTCCGGATATCCCACCTCCGACAACCAGGATACCCCTGCCAAAACCTTCTGATTGAGCTGTTACTCTATTCCCCCTATTCATTAATAATTAATGTCTTTTAAAGTAAAACTTATTTAACCTCTATTATTAATAAAAAGCCGCGAATTACTTATGTGAGATCGCTTCGCTAAGTTCGCTAATTATAAATGAATTATGATACATGTTTTTTTATCATTCGCGCATTAGCGGCTAATTCTTAAACAATTAAGAAAGTTTATGAATTAATCAGGTTAAATAATAAGCACCAAAAATTAAAATACAAACAAATTGCAAATCACAATGATCAAAATATCAAAATTACTTATATAATAACGGATTTGGAGTTTTGAATTTAGAATTTTCTATTTATTTGTTTTTTGTTATTTGAAGTTTGGAATTTGATACTTAAGTAGACATCCTTAAGTTTATGGGCAAACTCTAATTAATAAACAGGTCTTTAATGTTCATCAAGATCAACAAGATCAATTATGTTTTTTTTTGTCATTTCCCACTCATCAGTTTCCGGGTTCCACCTGCTGTTTACAAAACATTTCCAGTTCTTTTCCATTTTTGGGAAATCAGACCTGAAATAATACCCGGGCCACCTGGTTTCTTCTCTGAAAAGCATAGTTTTGATGTGGGACTCTGCTTGCCAGAGGCGATGAATATTTTCCCAGCATCGCATCAATTCATGTGTATCAGCGGCAGCGAGTTTTCCAGAATCTTCTTTCATATATTGCAGGAATTCCAGTCCCTTTTCCAGAAGTGGTTTCGAAGTCTTAAAGGCATTTGATACTCCTCCTGCATATTCATCCATAATTTTTTGCAGTCTGAACATAAACATCCGGGGTTTGATATAATTGGGGTTTATATCGGGATCAACTGTTAACTCTTTATGTTGTGTAAAAACCTCCAGAGGCTGAAATATCTGTTCTTTGATTTTCTCAATAGTTTCCTGTTCAATATTGGGTAGATCGGGATGGTCGACACAAAAACTTATTGCAGCTTTAGCAGCAATTCGGCCCTCGGTAAAAGATCCTGAAGAAAATTTATGACTTGATGCCCCTGATGCATCGCCCGCCGCAAATAATCCCTGAACGGTAGTCATATTCGGATATCCCCATTTGTAATCATCAGGGGCCAGATCTTCAGGACCTGAAACCCAGGCACCTGATCCTCCTGAGTGAGATCCTATGAAATATGGTTCACATGCGGCAATTTCCGAAGGTGTTTCCTCTGGTTTAATATTGGTTGAGGCCCACAATAAAGCCTGGCTTATGGTCATATCAAGAAAATCTTCCCAGGCTTCATTTTCAAGTTTTTTTAGTGTCCTCTTAGCAGATTTCTCATCATCTGCTTCGTTTACAATTTTTTGAATTGCCTTTTCAGTTCTCATATATATCGGGTGATTGCCTTCTTCAACCTCCAGCATCATCAGGTAATTTCTGAGGTTGGCCGGAGTTGGTTTCGCAGTTCCATAGGGTAACCAGTTTTTCAGTTCCCCGGCTCTTTTCTCCATATAATCCTCGCCAAGTGCATTGGTAGCCTGTGACTTAAATAGTAAGAACCATGCACCAACCGGACCATAAGCATCTTTGAACCTAACAGGGACAAACCGGATCTCCTGACATGTCATTTCGGCTCCGGCCCTGATAGTAAAATATGCACTGGCGCCTGAATTAAATGGCGGGTACCACGAACGGCCAAGACCTTCTCCCACCGACCTGGGTTTGAATACATGCACAGCACCTCCCATTGTAGCAAGTACACTCTTTGCTCTGAATATATAAAATTTATTTTCTCTCAGGCTAAAACCAACTGCACCAATACACCTTCCCTCTTTCATCAGAGGGCTTGTAATAAAGATCCTTTCATAATATGATCCGTTTTCTCCTAACTCAGCAAGAGCATTTTTTGCAGCTTCCGCAACAATGGTTTTATAGGATTCTCCATTAATCATTATCTGCCACCGGCCCTCACGTACATAATTTCCCTCTTCATCTTTCCAGATAGGAAGACCCCATTTTTCAAAAAGATGCACAGATGAATCCACATGCCGGGCTATATTTGCCACCAGATCGTCTCTTACCACGCCCATGAGGTCATTTTTTACGTAGCGTACGTAATCTTCCAGAGTGTTTGTTCCGTCTTTTAATCCTAAATACTCATTTATAGCTGATAATCCCATGGCAACTGCTCCGCTGCGTTCCATAGCAGCTTTATCAACCAGTGTCACCTTTAAATTTTGTTGTTTTGCCCAGTGTGCTGCTTCAAAAGCAGCGCCACATGCTGCCATTCCGCCTCCAAGGATTAAAAGATCAGTAGTAACTTCAACAGTTTCAAAATTATTGATAATATCCATAATTAGTCAAGTTTTGCAAGGTCAGTTTTACCGGTTGATTCAGGTTCGGTTCTTAATAGGGGGCTTTTCAGGTCGGAAGTTCCGGTCGAATATCCGGCATCAGGCTTTATACTGCCTTCAGGGGTTGTCCGGGTTCGAAACCTGAAACGTTTTATATCCCCATCACGGAACTTTACAGACCACATAATAGCATCGGAGCTCCTCATGGGTTGAACAACACCGCCCAGAGGCATGAAATCTGCATAACCCCTAACTTCAATTGCCTGAGTTGGACAGATTTTTACGCAACTGTAACACTCCCAACACATTTCAGGTGCCCTGTTTATGGCTTTTCCAGTAGATTTATCAAGTACCATCAGATCATTCGGACAGATATACTGACAGGCTGTGCGGTCAATGGCTTTACAGCCATCGCATTTTTGGGTGATAACAAAACTTGGCATATATTATTTTTTTGTTTACTCGACTGACTACTAAAATATTTTAACTTTTTAAATATACCTTAAAATAATTACAAAATTTTAAATTTAACCTGTTTGCCAACAGCAGCAGTGATCTTACGAGTTAACAAAGGCCAATATGCTAATTATGCCAAATGCTTTATGTAGTATCCTTTTATTTATATCTTTACTAATCAAGTAATTTTAAACCTTAATGATTTCGATCATCCTGAAGTTTACTTTTCGAAATTTTCTCAGAAATAAATTTTATCATTTCATAAGTATTAGTGGTTTGGCAATTGCAATAGCCAGTCTTTTCTTTATCCTGATTTGGGTTAACTATGAATTAAGTTTCGACCGCTTCCATCCAAATGCAAAACGAATTTACCGATTTACAATTGAAGTTAACAGAGGAGATTATTTTTCTCATTGGGCCAGAATAACGGAACCTAATTTGCTTCAGTTACCTGATTATTTTCCGGAAATCGAGAATATGATCAGATTGCAACATATGCGAAATGCCAGGGTTAAGATCGATGAAAACAAATTTTTCTGTAACAAGTTTTTTAGCACGGATTCATCCTTCTTTAATGTATTTGGCTACAAATTAATTATTGGCGATCCTAAAAAGGTGTTGGCAAATCCTAAATCCTTGGTTATCTCAAGAAGTTTGGCTCATAAATATTTCGGTAATACTAATCCCATTGGAAAAGAAATTTATACAGGCCATCAGTTTGATACAGTTCAGCATATGTATACTGTTACGGGGATTATGGAAGATTTTCCTAAAAACTCACATTTTCATATTGAGATTTTGGGATCTTTCGATGATCCAAAAAAGGATGTGGGATGGGCATATTATTACCTTCTTCTAAAAGAACAGGCAAAGGCTAATAAGATTATTCAGAATTATCACAAATTTCTGGGTCAATTTGTGGAGCAAGAATATGTATCTGTGTTTACCGCACATCTACAACCAATACCGGATATTCATTTATATTCTGATAAATCCAGGGAAATTGAGCAAAATGGAAAAATTCTATATGTATATATTTTCGGCATTGTTGGCCTGGTATTATTGGTAATAGCATTCATTAACTATACTAATTTTCAGGTTGCTGCTTTGAATAAAAAACTTAGTTTCATTTATCTGAACCGGATAGTAGGAGCAAGAATACCACATATTGCTTCATTTATTGGTTTTGAAAATCTTTTGAATCAGTTGATTGCCATTTTTGTTGGTATAATTATATTTTTTCTTGGGATCCCTGTTTTTAACATATACTTTGGTTACGACTTAAGATTAAACGATTCATTTTTTTGGTTGCAGGTATTAGCTTTGTCTTTAATAATTATTGCTGGAGGTGTCTTAGTTGGTGTTTTTCCGGTTTTTCTTTTAAGAATTAAAGAAAAACTTTATGCATTAACCGGTAGGGTCTTTTACCAATCAGGCTATAAACTGTTTCCAGTCGGGAAGAAATTTTCTATTAGAAAATCACTGATAATACTTCAATTCTCCGGATCAATCGTTCTGATTATTTGTACAATCATTATATTTCAGCAGGTCAAATATATGTTGAATTCGGGAATTGGAGGTGGACAGAATAATATATTAGTAATGAAAAAACTTCCCCAACCGGTAGTGGATAAATACAATATATTTAAGAAAGAACTTTTATCAAATCCTTTAATTGAGGAGGTTACTGCATCTATGGAAGAACCCTCGTATGAAACTATGGATGGAATGAGATTTGAGATGAATGGTCTGGATGAATCTTTAAAGGAACAAATTCTTCATGTGTTACCAGTTGATTATAATTATTTTGATTTTTTTAATATCCCGATAGTTGCCGGAAACGATTTTCAGGAATATAAAAGAGATGATAAACAAGAACAATTTATCATTAATGAAAGTACAATAAGATTCCTTGGATTCAACTCTCCTGGGGAAGTCATTGATAAAC
>JAUWMO010000157.1 GCA_030613125.1 Bacteroidota bacterium
GCAAATACCTGCGGTTTATCCTGTTATAGACATAATATATTAACCCGAAAAATGGAATTGCAATTAAAACAACCAAAGTTAGTTTCCAGGAAAAAGCAAACATTAATACCATTGTAAATAAAACCATCATGATATTTACTACAAGGTCCAACGAAACTTCATTTATAAAACTCCTGATTTTTACTGCATCTCCAATCCTGGAGATGATCTCTCCAACCCTCATTGTATCGAAAAATTGCTGGGGCAATCTCATTAAATGTTTGTAATAACCCAGAATAAGTGTAGCATCAATTTTTTGTCCGGTCTTTAATGCAAACATGCTTTTCATCGAACCAATGAAGATCTTCATTATCAAAAGGATGATCATTATAACACTCATAAGGTGCAGCAGTTTTAGATTACCATCAACCAGTACAAAATCAATAATCTTTTGCACATATACCGCTGTTGAAAGACCTAAGATGCTATAGACTATTGCCCCTGCCAATGCCTGGGTCATTATTGTCTTGTGTGGTTTAATGAGCTGAAAGAATCTTTTTCCGTTTGATATTTTTTCATTGCCTTTCTGAAATTCATCATTTGGCACAAACAAGATCAGAACGCTGCTCCATTCTTTCCGAAATTCTTCATGAGTTTTTTTCACGATCTTCCCTTCTCCCGGATCCATTACAGATACATGGTGATTATCAATCTTATAGATGACAACAAAATGTTGAAGTTGTTCTTTAATAATAACATGAGCAATGGCAGGTTTTGGTATCCTGAACAAACATTCAAAAGGACCTTTCACTCCCTTGGCAGTAAGTCCAAGTTTTTTTGCTGCTTCAATCATTCCCGTTACATTAGTACCTTTCTTATCGGTTGAAGCATATTGCCTGATCCTGGAAACCGGAAATTTCAGTCCATAATATGCTGTCACAGAGGCCAAACAGGCTGCTCCGCAATCTGTCATATCATGTTGTTTTACAAGCACACCTTTTTTCATATCTTATTTATAGAGTTTATAAAATCAGTTTGTTGCAGGGTTTAACCAATTATCCACCTTATCAAACAGTAACTGGAATAATGTCCTTTCTGTCACTAAAAATCTTGCTCTGATGGTCATTCCTTTTTTCAAATACCCTTTAAAACCATTTCTAAGAGTTAGAAAGTTTTTATCAAATCTACATCTGACCCTGAAAACCGGTTGGTTGTTTAAAAGAATAAAGTCTCTTGAAATTTCATCGACTTTGCCGGAAAGTATTCCCCATTGATTATAATTAAAAGCATCTACCTGTATAAGCACATTTTGTTTAATGTTTATCATACCAATGTCTTTGGGAGCAATATAAATCTCGGCTATTAATCCAGTATCGGGACTTACAACTGCTATGGTTTGACCGGCCTGTACATTTACTCCTTCTACAATACCTTTAAAATGCTCAATATATCCTGCAACCGGGGATATAATTTTGTGTTTCTCCATCTCTTTTAACAATGAGACATTTTGATTTTCATATTCCTTTATTTCTCTTTTGTATGTTTCTAATCTTGATTGCCAGGCACTGAGTCGATCTCCCATTATAGTGTTGTATTCTTTCTCAAGAACTGAAAGCTGGTATTTCAAATCATCATATTCTTTCTCAGCTATAACACCACTTTTAAATAGTAGTTTATTTCTTTCCAATTCCCTTTTTGCCTTTTCTTGCTTGTTTTGATTTGCCTGAAGTTTTTGTTTAAAAGATGCTAATTCTTTATCATAGACTTCAGAAAATAATTTATTGAAATCAAGTTTCGTTAAATATTCCAAATCGCGGATATAGGTTTCCAATAGTTTTATTTGGTACCTGACCAATTGAAGCCTGCTTGATAAATCTTCACTATCAATAGTAATTAAGTCCTGATTTTTATAAACAAATTCTCCTTCTTTAATACCGACCCAATTAACTACACCTGAACAGAGGGTTTTTATTTCAGTTTTTTCCAGTTCAGGACGAATAATTCCTGGTCCATGGACTGTAACATTGACTTTTACAAAAAAAGTGACAATAAAACTTCCAAATAATAGTAATAGAATTGTAACATATATTGCCTGACTTTTAATGGAGTTTTTTGCCCAGAAAGTTTCAAGCAGGTACTCCTCGTTATCAAGAGGAAAAATTTCTTTTGGCATTAATGGTTATTTTATTAGAATTAAAAAATAATTAGTTGAATTTTTGACTGTTACAATATTATTCCTGAGTTTTGAGAAGAGTTACAAATGACATCATCATGACATTACTAACCGTCCTGAATACTCCGGAGGAAAAAACCTTCCAACTTAAAATTTCCTGCTAATGATGATATAAATACACCCCCATTCTGCCCGATCCGGTCGAAGGCCTCCCCAACAGAATCATTCCTGTCCCTTCCCGGTCATTTCAGGTTAGCTTTCCTGCACCGGGTGGCGGAAGTACGGAGTTCTTCCGTGAAGATCAGATTGTTCAGACATTCGATAGGTGTGGCGGGTGTCATTTATTTATGAATCATTCAAAATTTTCAGGTCTCAGTAATACCAATATTTCATGATGAAGTTGGATCAGGTGAAGATTGGTTTTTGTGCTTTCAATATATTATTTTTTGTAAAGCATTTTGAAATTAATATGATAATATTTGTCATCATACTCAAGAGAATTTGCTCACCAAAACCGGGTGACATATCTCATTAAAAAATTCTTAACAGGCTGACTATTAACAGTAGGTGTGAGTAATGATTTGTCTTCAAATGTATTGTCTGTTAGCTGTTTATCAAGTTTTCATTACATAAGTACAGACAGGTTTTAATATTCTTTATTTTGACAGCATCATATTCAACCAGACAACTTTTTCCTAAATTAGTTAGTCTATATATTAGAATATTCTTCTTAATTCACCGGGAAGATTTTATCTTTACAGAATCACAATCCCTGCGATGAGAAGTTTTGTAAAAACAAGGCTGATTTTTATTTTATTTGACCTTACTCTGGTTATTCTGTCTTTCCTTTTTATGATTTTAGTAAAAAAGGGATCTCTTGAGGGATATCTGCCGAGATACTTTAACTCTTTTCTGATTTTATTGTCTGTCTGGTTGCTTATTTCCTGGTTTTTCAGAAAATATTATTTCAGGGATTATTTTCATTTCAGGCTGGCGGTCAGACCTATTTTAATAAGTAATTTTGTAATTCTCGGAACCATCAGTTTGTTGATGTATTTCTTCCGGGTAGCTTTTTACTCGCGTACTATTGTTTTCGGGACTATTCTGGTTGCTACAGTAATAGAACTTTTTTTAGGCCTGCTCTATCATTTCATTAAAGCGGCCAAAGAAAATGAAACCCCAACTGATAATGAATATCTGGCCCTGAAAGCTCAACAGAACAATGGATATAATGGATTAAATGAAAATAATGAAAATCTGCAAACCCAAAAACTTTCAAAACACCTTGAAAAAATTATTGTCGAAGAATGTGGAAAAGAATCCCTTCGTTTTATTCAAAAAAATAATGTTTATCCTTCCAGTGAAATACAAATCCTTGCTACCACCAATCCAATCAATATACAGACACATACCAATGGCAGGCATCGTTCTCTTATAAACCTTAAAAGAATAAATGACATCAGATATCTGAATGAATTTTTTATTGCAGCTAATAAAAGCCTTCCCAGGGGGGGTAGTTTCACTTGTTGTGTTGAAACTAAAGACCTGAGAAAACAGAGGATCTTCAGGAAATTTCTTTTCCCTATAAATTATCTAATATACTATTTCATTGACTTCCCTGTTAAAAGGATTTTACCAAAATTTAATCTTACCCGACGTTTCTATTTTATTTTAACCCGTGGGCAGAATCGTGTTATTACCCGCGCTGAAACACTTGGCCGGCTCATTGCATGCGGTTTTGAGGTAGAGGATGAAGAATACATAGACAACCTGTGTTACATTAAAGTAAAAAAGGTTAAAAATCCTTCCAATAATGGTGACCCTGTCTATGGCCCTATGGTCAGATTAAAAAGAGTTGGCAAGAACGGAAAACCAATCAAAGTTTATAAAATGAGGACTATGTATCCTTATGCTGAATATTTACAAGACTATATATACAAACATAATAATCTGAAAAAGGGTGGAAAGTTCAACAATGATTTCCGGGTTTCAACTCAGGGGAAAGTTATGCGAAGGATTTGGCTGGATGAATTACCAATGCTAATCAATCTTTCTATTGGGGATTTAAAATTGGTAGGTGTCAGGCCTCTGAGTGAACATTATTTCAATCTGTATTCAGAAGATCTACAGAAAAAAAGAATTAATTACAAACCAGGACTGGTCCCACCCTATTACGCAGATATGCCCAAATCTTTAGATGAGATACAAACCTCAGAGATAAAATACCTGGAAGCTTATGACAAAGCTCCTTTCCGGACTGACTGGAAATACTTCTGGAAGGCTTGGTATAACATTGTTTTTAAAAAGGCCAGAAGTCAGTAAAAAGAGAAACTTTTAGCGATAAAGTATATGTTTAATGGTTTGATAAAATCTCTTAATCCAAATGTTGATTAAAGATCTTCGAATCTCTGTTAAAAAACCTGTTACGTTTTACGTCTTACGTCTTACAATCCTTGTATCTCTCATTCTTATTACCTTTTTCTCTAAAGGACAGGAAATTTTTTATCATATTTCCAACATAACTGTTTATGATTTTCTGGACGAAATGGCTAATGTCCAACTTATTGACCTTAACACTGCCATTAAACCTTACAGCCGGAAATTCATTGCATCAAAACTTCATGAACTGGAGGGTAAAAAAGATATTCTTAATCCCAGGCAATTAAATGATCTTGAATTTTTCCTGAAAGATTTCAATAAAGAACTTAAACCCGATAAAAATTTTAAAAAACGTTTTGACATATTTTATTATAAAGACTCTCTTTTTACCTTTTCAATTAACCCCATTCTTGGAATCCGGTACTGGACCAATGACAATGGTTCTGCAACACATTGGTGGAATGGAGCGGAGGCATTTGCATACATTGGCAGGCATATTGGATTATATGCCAGCCTGAGAGATAACCATGATAAAGAATTCCTGTCTGATCCGGCATATCTTAATCAAAGACCCGGTGCAAACTATAAAGGAAATGGTGACTACAGTGAAATGCGGGGAGGGATCACCTGGTCATGGAAATGGGGATCATTAGGTTTAGTCAAAGATCATTTCATGTGGGGTAACAATTATAATGGTGCCAATATTTTTTCAGGCAGAACCCCTTCTTTCGCCCAGATCTACTTAAATATGAAACCCGTAAAATGGTTTGAATTCAGGTATGTTCATTGCTGGCTGGTTTCTGAAGTAGTTGACAGCTCCCGTAGTTACTGGTATTCCAACAGCTATGGAACAAACTATCGTGAAGTATATCATCCCCGATATTTGGCAGCCAATCTATTTACCTTCACTCCTTTTAAAAGGTTAAATGTATCCTTCGGGAATTCTATAATTTATGCCGACCTTGGTGTTTTTCCTACATACCTTATCCCGTTGGCTTTCTTTAAATCAATTGACCACACTGTTAACCATGGAATAGACAATATGAATTCCCAGCTGTTTTTCGATATTAGTTCGCGGCAAATAAAACACCTGCATCTTTATGGTACATTGTTCCTTGATGAGTTATCAACAAGCCGGATGTTCGATAAAGAAAGACATTCTAATTTCTGGAGCTGGAAAATTGGTGGTAAATTATCAAACCTGCCTCTTAAAAATTTTTCTGTAACTGCAGAATATACACGTACAAATCCGTTAACCTTTCAGCATAATGTGCCAACACTCAGGTTTGAATCCAACAGATATAATCTGGGCCATTACCTGAAAGACAATGATCAGGAAATTTATCTTGCATTGGAAGCCAAACCAATCAGGGGTCTTTGGATACAACTTTCCTATCTCTCCGCTAAAAAGGGACCAGATTATGACAGCCTGGGAGGTGATCGCCTCGGATTGCCATTTCTTGAAACCATTGAATGGGAAAATAAAACTTTCTCAATTAAAGCCAGGTATGAGATCATCAATGACGGTTTTGCTTTCGCTAAGTACCGGTACAGTAACATTACCGGCGATGTAAATAAGTACACCCATCCTCTCTGGTATGGGAAAACCAGCACTTTTTCAATGGGAGTAAATTTTGGTTTTTAAAAGGTCGAAAGATAAAAGTAAAAAGGATAAAGTATATGTCAATATAAGTAATAATTACTGGAATGAACGATTTAACCCGAAGCCTTTATTTAACCTGATTAATTACTTACGTGAGATTGCTTCGCTTAGTTCTTAAACTTTCTTTATTGTTTTAAAATTAGCCGTTAATGCGCAAATAATAATAAAAACAAATATCACAATTCGTTTATAATTAGCGCATTCGCGGCTTTTATGAATAATCGAGGTTAAAAAACTTTATACTTTTTCCTTTTTCCTTGTCCATCCAAAAAAATATCACAAACCTGTTGAATCGTTTCTGCTACAGGTATAAACTTAAAATCAATAGTTTCCCTGATCTTTTTATTCGAAAACAACTTCCGGTTTTGTCCGGCTCTGGCGGTTTCCCTGGTTAAAATAAGAGGTAACCCTGTTAGTTTATTTTTAAGCCAGTCCAGTCGCCATACAAGTGACGTCAGATATCTTCCTGCTTTAATATAGGGAATTTTCCTGCCAAGCCCTTTAGCTATCATTTCCAAAATATCTTTATAGGTTATATTCTGTGAATTAAGAATAAACCGCTCTCCAAAGATCTCTTTTTCCATTAGCATTATGATCACCTTAACCACATCCCTTACATCTACAAATCCGGTCATACCATTTGTATAAAAAGCCAATCCTTTATAAGTAGTTTGAAAGAGTCTGCCACTTCCCCTGTGCCAGTTCCCGGGCCCTAAAATAATAGAAGGATTTACAATAACTCCATTCAGACCTTCAGCAATAGCTCGCCAAACTTCCATCTCCGATTTGAATTTAGACCAGGAATACCATGAAGTATTTCTTGTTTTTTTCCAAAATGCAGATTCCTCCGCAGGTTCAAATCCTGCCATTGGTCCTATTGCAGCAACAGAACTTACAAAACAGAATTTTTCTATATTTTTCTTCATGGCAAGATCAACCAGAATGGAAGTACCATTTATATTTGTTTTTATCATTTCTTTTCTGTCACGAGGATCAAAACTTACCAATGCAGCAGCATGGTAAACCACAGAAACACCTTCAAGATGTTTATCAAGTATATCTGCATCAAGCAAGTCTCCTTCTACCCATTCAATCCTTGAAAAAAGAGCGTCAGGGTTATCGGTATAATACCCAAATACTTCCCTGGCTCCATCAAGAGAACTTCCCTTCCTTTTCAGAGCACGAATTTTTTCCGTTTTCTGAACCAATTCATATAATAAATGAGAACCAACCAGCCCGGTACCTCCTGTTATATAGATCATAAATAATAAATTTGGTTCTAGTTTAGCTTAGCGTTGTTAAACCTATTTGCAAGCTGCAATAAAAAAGTAGTTAGTATGTAGAAATTAGTAAGTACACGATCAAATCCCTAAATCCTTTATATTTTTTCTGTTCCATGAATAATAATTTATTTAATTAAATACAATTTATTAGTAGATATTTTCTAAATTATCTGCTTTAACCTACTTACTTCTTACTACTTACTACTTACTTCTTACTACTTACTTCTTACTCTTCCACACCAGTTTCTTCCCAAATCCCAAACGGTTATCGGT
>JAUWMO010000329.1 GCA_030613125.1 Bacteroidota bacterium
TTCATCCAAACATAAATATTCAAACCCTCGGGTGGAGGGCCATCTGCAACTTGCGTTTTTCCGGGAAATAAGAACCGGGGATATTGCATTTTAAAAGTTACAATAGATGCCTTGTAGCCACTTTGCTTAAAGGCTCTGCACATAGCCTCGTCAATTACTGACAATCCTCCTCTAATTGGATATGCAGGACCTACTATGATTACTTTCATTTAATGTTAAATTAGCCCAGGAACTTAAAAATATCATTTAAGGCATCAATTACTGTACAACCAGCCGGTATGATGATTTCATTTACTGAGTGTCCGGTCCTTACTAAGAAAAGGGTTTCTACACCGGCATTTATTCCCGCTTCAATATCACTTAATTTATCACCTACCAGAAGGGAGTTCTTCAAGTCTATATCATACTTTTTAACAGCTTTAAAGATCATCCCCGGATTAGGTTTTCGGTCAAAACTATCCTTCTTATATTTCCCAACACCATAAACAGGATGATGTGGATCATAAAATATATCGGTAATAATTACTTCATGTTTCCGGAATTCTTCTAACATCCACTCACTAACATTCTTAAAATCCTCCTCGGTATAAAGTCCCCTGCCAATGCCTGCCTGATTGCTAATAATAATAATTAAATAGCCCAATAAATTAAATTTCTTTAAGGCATCAAAAACACCGTCAATAAATTCAAATTCCTCAGGGTGGTGAACATATTCTTTTTCCTTATTAATTACGCCATCTCTGTCAATGAATAAAACTTTATTCATATTTTTCAAATATTGTTTTATCAGTTTGGGCTTTCAAATAATCCTGCGGAACGCCAATATCAATGAAATATGCATTTGAGAGATAGGCCATAAGCACCTCTTTATCAACAACTTTTTCCAGAATATCTTTTTCCAGTGAAAATTGGTCAGGTAAAGATTTACCTCTAAAGTAATTGCGATCAATTAAATACACCCCTCCATTTATATATCCGTTCACGAATTTTTTCTTCTCCTCAAAATTTATTATCCGGTTTTGGTTGTTAACAATAACTCTTCCATAACGCGAAAAATTCTCCATTTCTTTAATAGCAATAGTAAAAAAGCTATTCTGTTTTTTATGGAAATGAAACATATCCATTAAGTCAATTTCAAAAAAGGTATCACCATTTATTACCCAAACATCATTATTTTCACAAAAATTCAGAGCTTTTTTAACAGCCCCACCGGTTCCTAAAGGACTATCTTCAATTGAATATTTTATAGAAGCATTCTTATAATTATCGCCAAAATAATCTTTTATTTTTTCCCATCTGTATCCGACTGATAATATGATCTTGTTTACACTATTTTGGCACAGGAAAGACAAAATAAAATAGAGAAAAGGTTTAAACCCAACTGGTAACATAGGTTTTGGTGTATCAATTCCCAGACTTTTCAACCTTGTTCCAAGTCCACCGGCCAAAACTATAGCTTCCATTAAATTGCTTGATTACAAATTATTAATAGTCCAGGCTTCAGATCCATTTATCACAAATTTTGGACAAATAATCATTCCCCCTTTATTCTCCATAGCTCTGATAAACTCAATTTTATTAGCAATATCTACAAAAAACATAAAGAAACCTCCGCCTCCTGCTCCGGAAATCTTACCAGCTTTGGCTCCATTTTGAATCGCATAAGTGTAACTGTTTTCAAGGTTTTCATTTGTGATTACAGAGGAAGCTTTCTTTTTTTCCTCCCATCCCCGGGCAAGACATTTTACAAAACTGTCAAAATCTCCTGTCAACACAGCTTCTTTCATTTTAATTGCTGTTTCTTTGACTTTGTGCATAGCAGCAAGACTGGATTTTTCTTTACTTATTGTATTTTTGATCTGCTCTTCAATAATACGCGATGAATCTCTCGACTGTCCGGTATAGTAGAGAACGAGTGAATCTTCAAGTTCGTTTTTTATCCATTTCTTAATACGCAATGGATTAACAATCACTCTGTCATCGCTAAAAAATTCTATAAAATTGACTCCACCAAAGGTTGCTGAGTACTGATCTTGTTTGCCTCCTTTTAAGTCCAGATCAATTCTTTCAATCTCATACGCCAGATGAGCTATATCATATTCTCCCAGAGGCAATTTCAACCATTCAACAAATGCATGAATAATAGTTACGGCCATAGTAGATGATGTTCCCAGGCCAGAACCTGGCAATGCATCAGAGTAAGTTGTCATCCTGAATGATAAAGGATTATTGTTATTGAATTTTTTAACAATTGTATTATAAATTCCTTTATGAAGCGAAAGCACTCCATCAATTTCAAGAACTGATTTTGTTTCACAAACAAACTTTTCTGAAAGATCTGCAGCAAAGAACTCTATTTTATGATTATCTGTTGGTTCGATAGTGCAATACGCGTACATATTTATAGTTGTACTCAGGGTACAGCCTCCAAATTCATCACTATAAGGAGACACATCTGTTCCTCCACCACTTAAACCCAATCTGAGTGGCGCTCTGCTACGAATTAACATGATTCAATAAAAATATTGATACTTTTTCTAAAGATTTATTGTTTTATCTACCTGGTAAACATTCCGTTCAGTAGAACTCCGGGAAATAAGCTCGCCTAAGAACCCTGTAAGAAATAATTGTGAACCTATTATCATGGCCACCAGAGCTAAATAGAAATAAGGGCTCCGGGTAACCAGGGGTGCCGGAATATGTTGACTCAGAAAAAAGAGCTTTCTTGCCCCCAACCACAATGCTGCGACAAAACCAAAAGCAAACATAAGGGTTCCAAGAGTACCGAAAAAATGCATAGGCTTTTTTCCGAATCTTGAAATAAAGGTTATGGAAATAAGGTCGAGGTAACCGTTTATAAAGCGTTCCAGTCCGAATTTGCTTTTCCCGAATTTTCGCTTTTGATGTTTCACCACCTTTTCACCAATACGCGTAAATCCTGCCTGTTTTGCAATAACAGGAATATACCGGTGCATCTCCCCATAAACTTCAATATTCTTAGCAACCTCCTTTGTATAGGCTTTCAGACCGCAATTAAAATCATGAAGCTTAATGCCGGTAACCCAACGAGCCGTCCGGTTAAAGAACCTGCTTGGCAATTTTTTGGTAATTGGATCAAGCCTCTTTTTCTTCCAGCCTGAAACCAGGTCATAATCTTCATTTATGATCATCGAATACAATCCTGGTATCTCATCCGGATTGTCCTGCAAATCGCTGTCCATTGTTATTATCACATTTCCTTCTGCAGCCTGAAACCCATGATGTAAAGCTGCAGATTTACCATAATTCCGCCGGAACCTTATTCCTTTAATGTGTTTGTCTTTTTTAACTAATTGTTCGATCACTTCCCATGAGCCGTCGGTACTGCCATCATCCACAAGTATGATTTCGAAATCATACGATTCCTTCCTGCAAACCGTGAGTACCCAGTCTGTCAACTCGGGAAGTGTTTCAACCTCATTATAGAGGGGAACAATTACTGAAATATCCATACAGAAATACTCAAATAATCTTCAGCCTATCTACTCTGCAGAACTATCTGAGGCTTCAGGTACCGGGGCACCTTCTTTTTTCAAAAATATTGCCTCAATTAACGATATTATCAATCCAGCCAGAACTGATCCTATAATTACAAAAATTGCCATAACGTACGGGTTCATTATTTTCTTCATAAAACCCATAGACATTTCTATCTGCTCTTCAGCCATGCCTTTGTCCAGCATTCCCTGTTCAGTGAATGAATATAGTTTTTGAACCAGATCAGGATCTATCGCCGTATACAACAAAATTGTAAATATGGCTCCCAATATGGCTGAGTACAGGCTGATGATCACTCCAGCGCCAACTGCCTGACCATACGAAATAAAGCCACCAAGGAAATTATCGCGATAGGCTTTGATCCCAAAAAAGATAG
>JAUWMO010000042.1 GCA_030613125.1 Bacteroidota bacterium
TAATGCTATCAGTAAGGAAAACGACAGGCTTATTCCATAATCCTTAATTAATATTACATCTAGCGGTAGTTTAATTCTCATCTATATTAAGACCTTTAGGTAAATCAAATTTTGTTAATTCGTTCTTCAAATGACGTTAGAAAATTAGCTATTTTATGGCGAAGAATTTCCTCATAATTGAATTTTTTCAGTTTGCCTTCATGAAATACCCATTTTTAGCATTTTGACAATAATTCAAAGAATAATTCATTTATCCCTTCTTTTTACAAGTAAGGCACTATTTTTGTCTTATGAAATATTTTAGATTATAGTAAATCTCAAAAAAAATACCTGACTTGCTTCAAAAAATAATAAATATAATTCGCTTTATTCCTCTCTCTTCATCAACCCCAAGATGGCTTATTCTGGTTATTGATCTTTTAATATGTTCTTTTTCCATTTTGTTTTCTTTTCAACTGCGTTTTAATTTCCAAATCCCTGAAGAGTATTCAAATGACTTAATTAAAATTGTTTCATTGGTTGTTATTATCAGGTTTGCCAGTTTCCTTATATTCAAACCATTTGCTGGAATTATAAGATATACAAGTGTGAAGGATACAGAAAGGATCCTTATGGTGACTCTTTTCGGAACCTGCTTACTAATTGTTGTAAACTTCATATCCTACTTTTTTCTAAATGGTCAAAATATTATTCCTAATGGTATTATATTAATCGATTTTTTCATTACGGTTGTTCATATGACCTCATATCGACTTCTTATAAAGACAGTTTTTGCGGAAATAAAGAACTCAACTCATAGAAAATTGAATGTAATCATCTATGGGACAGGCAGAGCAGGGCTTGCTACAAAAATAACATTAGAACATGATTCTGCTATAAGATATAAAGTGATTGCCTTTCTTGATAATCAAGACCATAATGTTGGGAAAAAACTTGAAGGAGTGCATATTTATTCTTACGACAAGTTAACTAACCTGATAGATAATTTCTCAGTTTCAATGTTGTTTTTTAGCAGAAAAGAAAGGGATCAAGATATCAGGAATGAAATCACTGAAATATGTCTTAAGAATGATATTAAGATTTTGGCAGTGCCTCCGGCAAATAATTGGATTGATGGAGAATTGACTATTCCTCAAATTAAACGAGTGAAAATTGAAGATCTTCTGGAACGGCCACCAATAATCCTTGACCCCTCCCGAATCAATAATGAAGTTAATAACAAGGTTGTTCTGGTCACCGGAGCAGCAGGCTCCATTGGAAGTGAAATAGTCAGGCAATTAACTCAATTCCGGGTCAATAAATTAATTTTATTTGATCAGGCTGAATCCCCGTTACATTTGATTGATCTTGAATTGTTTGAACGAATAAGATACAAAACTTATGAAATTGAGATTGGAGATATTACTAATAAATCCCGCCTTGAAAATCTTTTCCTTACCTACAAACCTGATATTGTTTTTCATGCTGCTGCATATAAACATGTTCCTCTAATGGAATATCATCCTGCAGAAGCAGTCAGGACTAATGTTAGTGGAACGAAAATTTTAGCCGACTTTTCTGTTAAATATCAAGTTAAGAAATTTATAATGATCTCAACCGATAAAGCGGTGAATCCTACTAGTGTGATGGGAGCTTCCAAACGTCTTGCAGAGATATATATTCAGAGTTTGAACGATTTTTGCCTTACTTCCTTTATTACAACACGGTTTGGCAATGTTTTGGGTTCCAACGGATCAGTAATTCCACGTTTCAGGAAACAAATCGAAAGCGGAGGTCCCGTTACCATTACTCATCCCAATATTACAAGATACTTTATGACTATTCCTGAAGCCTGTCAACTCGTACTTGAAGCATGTGCAATAGGCCAGGGAGGAGAAATCTTTATTTTTAACATGGGTAAATCAATTAGGATCGTTGACTTGGCAAAAAAGATGATACGGCTCACGGGATTAAAACTTGGGCGTGATATCCAAATCGAGTTTACCGGGTTAAGACCTGGGGAGAAGCTATTTGAAGAACTTTTAAATGATAAAGAAAATACCACCCCAACCTACCATCCTAAAATTCTGATTGCAAAAACCAGAAAATATAATTTTGATAAAGTATCTGTACTGCTTAATGAGTTGATTAGTAAAATTGAAGATGCTGATTCGGTATTTATTGTCAAACTTATGAAGGATATGGTTCCTGAGTTCAAGAGTCAGAATTCAAAATTCGCAAAATTTGATAAAAAAGAAGTCTGAAAACTGTTTTTAATAACCTGCCTTCCAGGATTTATTGCTAATCATATTTCCTTACTTTTCCTGAACCACTTACCCTTGCATCAATAACAGCCTGGCCCTTATAAGTAACATTTCCACTCCCGGAGATTGAAATCTCAAGTGCTGATTCAGCATATACTTGTGCATCACCTGATCCACTTATTCTCACACTTACATTATCTGTTCTAAACCGGTCAGCAGTAACATTCCCGGAACCACTGATTGAAATTCCCAGGGAGCTTGCTTTTTTGTCACCTGTCAAATTAATATCACCTGAACCAGAAATTCTGGCTTCTACTTCTTCAGATTTCAGATCATCCAAATTAATATTACCACTACCACTCACCGCCAAATCAATTTCAGGAGAGCTGATTGTGGATTTGTTAAAAATATTTCCGGAACCAGATACGTAAATACCTTCCCAATCGGGATTTGATACATAAATCTTAACTTTTTTGAACCTTACAGACCACTTCGTATCATATTTTATCTTTAATGTTTCCTTTGTAACTGTAGTCTCAATATGTTCAATGGTTTTAGGATCTCCAACAATTACTACTTCTGTTTTACTATCTTGTGTGATAAAAACTTCAGCTGCAATTGAAAGGCTAAGGCTCGAAAACGTGCCTACATTACGTGTCTCTTTTTCATCATTTGACCCCAACACCCTGAAACCGGATGAAAACAGAACAATCAATATTGATGTGATAAAAATTTTCCCTCTCATATTTTTACGTTTTAAAATTTAATCAATAGACGAACTAAAAAATCTATTGCTGCACAAAATTATGGTTATTAATAAGTGTCATCTCATTCAGGTAACAAACCTGGAGGTATTTTCATACAAATGAATTTTTCATTTTTGTTTACCTCAATCACTAATTCCAGATTTGCCGGAATCATAATCTCCTTTCCTTCAAAGTCAACTACAAATAACAAATTCCCGGGAATAGGCAAGATTTTTCTAATTATCCCTGCTTTCTTATTTAGCTCTGAGAATATCTCATATCCAATAAGACTTTCCAGATGACTTTCCCTCTCCTCCTGAGGTGTGAACAGATCCTTTGGCCCATAAACATATTTTCCCAATAACTTATTAGCATCATTCTTATTATTAATATCTTCAAGTTTAAGAATATAAGTATTGGATCCGGTATTATAAATTTCCTGAATAAAAAAAGGAACCAGTATTCCATCAATTAATAGAAATAATGATTCCATAATATTCAAACTCCTTGATAACGATGAAGTAGATTTTAAAACAATCTCACCGTTATACCCATGGTTTTTTAGAAAGGTACCCAAGAGAAAATAATCCTCCTTCATCATGAAAAAAAAGGATAAATTGTAGTTTTACCCGCACAATGCAGATTAATAAAAAAGATTATTCTGATTCCTGTTTTTTCTCAGTTTCTTCTGATTCTTCCTTTTTCTCTGCAGGGTTTTCTTCCTTGGAAACTTCAGCTTTCACCTCTTCAGTAACAGCTTTTTTTTCATCTTCCACTTCTTTCACAGGCTCAGCTTCTGCTTTTACTTCTTCAGGTTCAGGTTCTGCTTTTACTTCTTCAGGCTCAGCTTTTGCTTTTACTTCTTCAGGTTCAGGTTCTGCTTTTACATCATGATTAACAACAGTGTCTGATGTTACAGTTGGTTTTTGAGCAGATTCCACAGCTTCCTTGGAGCTTTCATCAGCCTCCTTTTTTGCAGTTTCAGTACGAGCGGCTTCTTCAGCAATATCTGAATGTTTTTTTGCTATCTTCTGAGCTCTGATCTCGTTTACTTTGGCTTCAGCTTCAAGCATTTTTTTCTTTTTATCTTCCGTGGCCGTTGCAACACGATCTGTCTTTGCCTGAATTTTATTCTCTTTTTCTTTAATCCAGGTCTGAAAACGCTTTTCAGCCTCTTCATCTGAGAAGGCACCTTTTTTTACACCATTCAGCAAGTGATTCTTGTACAATACTCCTTTGTATGAAAGGATAGCTCTACAGGTTTCTGTAGGTTGAGCGCCTTTTTGCAGCCAATCCAATGCTCTATCAAAATCTAATTCAATAGTAGCAGGATTAGTATTTGGATTATAAATACCAATCCTTTCAATGTTTCTGCCATCCCGTGGCGCCCGGCTATCAGCAATCACAATTTGATAGAAAGGTCTTTTCTTTCTACCATGTCTTGATAATCTGATTTTTACTGGCATTTTTACGCTTTAAATTAAACCTACTTATAAAATTTGTGGCTGCAAAGATATAATTTAACCTACATTTTTCATAAATTATTCATAATTTATTAACATCACAAATTCTTTCTAAGCTTTTAATTAACTTTGACGAGCCAGGTTCTCCCTGTCCGAATAACCTTTATTCGTCTTATTTTCAAATAATTACAGCAATGAGGCCATTTACTCATCTACATGTTCATACGCAATATTCAATTCTAGACGGAGCTTGTAGTGTATCTCGTCTTATTAAAAAAGCAAAAGAAGATGGAATGACTTCTATAGCTATAACAGATCATGGAAATCTGTTTGGTGCCAAGCATTTTTATGATGAGACCCGGGCTAATGGACTGAAACCTATTCTGGGATGTGAAGTTTATGTTTCAAAGAAAAGCAGATTTGACCGAATTGAAAAATCAGACCGTAGTGGGAATCACTTAATTTTGCTGGCTAAAAGCAAGGTTGGTTTCGAAAACCTTTCAAGGCTTGTATCCCTTGCATGGATTGAAGGGCATTATTATAAACCAAGGGTCGATAAAGAACTCTTACTAAAGTACCATGAAGGGTTGATAGCCTCTTCAGCTTGCCTTGGGGGTGAAGTACCTGAAGCTATTCTTTCACAAAATGCAGAAGATGCTGAAAAGGCAGTCTTATGGTTCAGGAAACTCTTTGGAGATGATTACTATTTAGAACTTCAACGCCATGAAACCGGTATCCCTGAAATTGATAACGACACCTTTGCCAAACAAAAGATAGTTAATGAAAAACTAATCCAGTTTGCACGAAAATATGATATCAAACTCATTGCAACTAATGATGTACATTTTTTAAATGAAGAAGACGCTGAGGCCCACGATCATTTGATCTGCTTAAATACTGGCAAGGATCTGGATGATCCTAATCGTCTGAGTTACACTAAACAGGAGTGGTTTAAAACTCAGCAGGAAATGAATGATCTGTTTTCAGATATCCCTGAAGCATTAGATAATACCAATGAAATTGCTTCAAAGATTGAAGACTATGAAATGAACCGGCCACCAATTATGCCAGATTTTCCAATTCCTGATGGATTTAACAATGCTGATGATTATCTTAAAGATATTACCATTAAAGGTGCAAAAGAAAAATATGATAAAATCACCGAAGAAATAACAAAAAGAATTGATTTTGAGTTATCTGTTATCAGGAAAATGGGATACCCGGGATATTTCCTTATTATTCATGAGGTATTAAAAGCTGCCAGGGAGATGGGTGTATCGGTTGGGCCGGGTCGTGGTTCTGCAGCCGGTTCAGTCGTTGCTTATTGCCTGAATATCACAGACATTAATCCATTGAAATATGGACTTCTCTTTGAGCGGTTTTTAAATCCTGACAGGATTAGTTTACCCGATATTGATATCGATTTTGATGAGGATGGCCGGGATGAAGTTCTAAAATGGGTTGTAAACAAATATGGTAAGGAAAAGGTTGCACACATTATAACTTTTGGTACTATGGCAGCTAAAATGGCCATTAGGGATATTGCAAGAGTACAGAAGCTTCCTCTACAGGAAGCTGACAGGCTGGCTAAACTTGTTCCTGAACGACCAAAAATCACTTTATCAGAAGCTTATAAAGATGTTCAAGAATTGAAAAATGCCAAGAACTCAGAGAACCCTAAAGTGATACAAACCTTAAAATATGCAGAAATCCTGGAAGGATCAAAAAGACACACAGGTTTGCACGCCTGTGGGATAATCATCGGGAAAACTGACCTGATCAACTATATTCCCCTTTGTACCTCTAAAGATTCTGATTTACTGGTTACCCAGTATGATGGTGATTATATTGA
The DNA here is from genome assembly GCA_030613125.1 of Bacteroidota bacterium. Classification (GTDB taxonomy): domain Bacteria; phylum Bacteroidota; class Bacteroidia; order Bacteroidales; family VadinHA17; genus JAUWMO01. The sequence goes on from JAUWMO010000042.1 coordinate 6,305, forward strand.
AAGTGTTGGAATGCTGAAGATGGATTTTCTGGGTCTTAAAACCTTATCTAAGATCAGAGATGCTGTAGAAAACATCAAAGAGTCAAAAGGTATTGAACTTGATATTGAGTCTATACCTCTGGACGATCCAAAAACTTTTGAACTATACAGCCGTGGTGAGACAACCGGTTTATTTCAATTTGAATCAGATGGTATGAAAAAATATCTGAAGGAATTAAAACCAAACCGGTTTGAAGACCTTATAGCCATGAATGCCTTGTTTCGGCCTGGACCTATGGAATATATCCCAAAATTCATTAGCAGGAAACATGGTAAGTCGAAAATTCAATACGACCTGCCGGTTATGGAAAAGTACCTAAAAGATACTTATGGAATTACAGTTTACCAGGAGCAGGTTATGCAGCTTTCTATGGCTATGGCAGACTTCACCCGTGGAGAGGCTGACTCACTACGTAAAGCTATGGGGAAGAAGAAAAAAAAGGAAATGGATAACCTCAGAGAGAAATTCCTTGTTGGCTGCAAAAAAAATGAAATTAATGAAATAACGGCACAAAGGGTCTGGCACGACTGGGAAGCTTTTGCACAATATGCCTTCAATAAATCTCATTCAACTTCTTATGCTTTTGTATCATACCGTACAGCATATCTTAAAACACATTACCCATCTGAATATATGGCTGCTGTTCTAAGCAGAGAAATCAATGACATTAAAAAAATTACCCTATACATGGATGAAAGTAAAAGGATGGGAATCTCAGTATTAGGGCCTGATGTAAACGAAAGTAATATTAAGTTCACAGTTAATAAAGATGGTAACATCAGGTTTGGTCTTGGAGCTATAAAGGGGGTAGGGAAAAACGCAGCCGGGAATATTATTGAGGAAAGAAAACTAAACGGTTATTATAAAAATATTTTTGACTTTGTTGAAAGGATAGATCTTTTTGCAGTTAATAAGAAAAATCTTGAAGCACTGACAATTGCAGGAGCATTTGACAGCTTTAAGGAAATATCAAGGGAACAGTATTTTGCAGGAAATGGTAAAAGTACCACGTTTATTGAGGACCTGATTAAATATGGAAATAAGGTACACCACGAAAAAAATACCTCCCAGCAATCACTTTTTGGAGACTCTTCAAATTTTGAATATACCAAACCTCTTGTTCCGGTAACTGAACAGTGGCCGAAGATTGAAAGGCTAAAAAAGGAAAAAGAGCTTGTCGGTATTTATTTATCAGCACACCCTCTTGATGATTATAAACTTGAATTGGGATCATTATGTAATATATCACTCTCGGAAATTGACGACTTAAAATATCTAAATGGAAGGGACCTGTCTTTTGCAGGTATTGTTTCAGACTTTAAAACCGGAACATCCAAAAACGGAAAACCATACGGATTTTTAACTATTCAGGATTATCGCGGAACTTTTAGGATGGCCTTATTTAATACAGATTATTTAAATTATAGTAAATACTTCAAGGAAGGGATATCTCTTTTTGTTAAAGGAAAGGTTCAGCCATCATTTTACAGGGAAGGGGAATTTGAATTTAAAGTAAAAAGTATGTGCCTGCTTTCTGAAGTTAGAGATGAATTAGTTAGTTCTATTATTCTGAAAATTCCTGTTTCTGAGATAACACAAGAATTCATTGATGGACTGGAAAAAGTTTCTTCGACAAAAGGAAATGTTTTATTCAAAATTAATATCTTTGATCCCGTGGAAAAAGTAAACATAAACCTTTTTTCAAGAACTAAAAGAATTAAAATCTCTGATAGGTTGTTGAACTTTTTAAATCAAAAACCCGGTATTGAAGTTACAATTAAATAATGCTAACCTGATCAGAGAAAATATTGAATCAAATAAAAACTATCATTTTATGACTGTAGAAGTTACTGACACAAATTTTGAAGAAGTTGTTTTAAAATCTGAAAAACCTGTAATTGTTGATTTCTGGGCTGAATGGTGTGGGCCATGTAGAATGGTGGGACCAATTCTTACTGATATCTCAGACGAATATGAAGGTAAAGTTGTTGTTGCGAAATTAGATGTTGACAGCAATCCAAATGTAACGATGAAATACGGGATCAGGAATATTCCGACAGTTCTCTATTTTAATAATGGAGAAGTTGTTGATAAACAAGTAGGTGCTGTACCCAAAGAGAACTTCCTTTCAAAGCTTGAACCCATAATCTAACTAAATATATAAAATAATATAACAGAGGCATAGTAAAATCTATGCCTTTTTTCTTATTCCCCGGAGTAAACATTTTTATTCTTCCATGATCTAACTCTCAGTTTTATGGCATTGTTAAAAGTATCAGTTTTTTGTTCATCTAGCAGTCTGGTTAATGAAAATTTCATTAGGGAAACTGATGTATTAGCACGTAATTTGGTAAATGAGGACTTCCTTATACAATATGGAGGTGGAGGAGTTGGTCTTATGGGCCGGTTAGCAGATACAGTGTTATCCTTGAATGGAAAAATAAGGGGCATCATCCCCCAATTCATGGTTGATGAAGATTGGGTACATCATGATGTTACCGATATGATTGTAGTAAATGATATGCACGACCGCAAGAAAAAAATAATGACTGAAACGGATGCCATTATTGCTCTTCCCGGAGGATGTGGCACCCTCGAAGAGCTTACTGAGGCCATTACTTTAAAACAGTTGGGTATTATTTCTGTTCCAATCATTATATTAAATACAGGTGGCTTTTACAATCATCTGATTCGGTTGTTTCAGATAATGATTGAGGAAAACTTTCTCAGGAAAAAACACAGTTCAATTTGGCAAATAGTTAATAAAGCTGAAAATGTTGTATCAGCTATTAAAAACTCTACCCCCTGGGATCCTGTTGTTGCAAGAAATAGTGCGGCTATATGAGGAAAACAAATTGAAAAAAAACTAATTACTAAACCGTATTCCAATAATCAAAATATCATCTATCTGCTCTTCTTTTCCTTTCCAGTTTTCAATTGTTTCATCAAGGTATAGTTTTTGCTTTTCCATCTCAAGATGTTGAATCCTTATCAATATTTCTTTTAATGCCTTGATCATAAACTTCTTCCCTTTTGGCCCCCCAAACTGATCAGCATAACCGTCTGAAAAGATATATGTAGTATCACCTGTTTGTATCTTTAGCTTATGGTTAGTGAATTTTTGAGCTGATTCAGATGATGATCTTCCAATTGAAAAACGGTCACCTTTAATTTCATTCAATTCATTATTCCTGATAAGGTATAAAGGATTATAAGCCCCGGCATATTCAAGTTCGTGTGTTTCCATGTCATAAACAAGCAAAGCAAGGTCCATCCCGTCTTTCACCTCTCCATCATCAGCCTGTTGCTGCAGGGTATTAACCACCTCATCATTCAGATGGTCCAGAATAGTTGCCGGCTCTTTAAGTCCGTATTCTTTTACTATCTTATTCAATGAATTATGACCAATGATCGACATAAATGCTCCGGGAACCCCATGCCCGGTACAGTCAACTGCTGCAATAAATTGTTTCGAACCATCCACTGTAAGCCAGTAAAAATCACCACTTACAATATCTTTAGGCTTAAAAAGGATAAATGAGCTTGCAATGGAATCTTCCGGCGGAAGGATTGCACTCTGAATTCGTTTTGCATAGCGGATACTGTCAGTAATATCTTTATTTTTTTGTTCTAACTCTTTGCTCTTCTGAACTACCTGTTTAGTTCGCAAAGCTACTTTTTCTTCAAGGATCCTGTTTTCTCTTCTGAGTGCTCTCTCCCTTATTTTTATATAAACGAATATTAATCCAACAATGGTTAAGAAAGTAATTAAAATAAACCACCATCGCTGATAAATTGGTGACATTATATTGAATCGATATGACACCGGTTGCTTATTATATTCACCATAACTATTGCTTGCCCTTACTTTAAAATTATATTTATTCGGGCCGAGAGCAGAATAAATATATTGAGTTTGATTGGTCTTTTGCCAGTCATCATGATACCCCTCAAGCATAACCTCGTATTCAACAGCTTCAGGATCAGTCAAACAAATACTATAATAATTAAATATAATTTGATTTTCTTTATGGTTTAGCCTTAAACCCGGGATCATCTCCATACTTTTAAAATTCACTTGCATACCTGCAATATGAGTAAGGGGTTCGACTTGTTGAGTTCTTACCTTTTTAGGGTCCATTTTTGTTACTCCATTAGCTGTACCAAACCATATATTCCCCAAATTATCTTTAAATACTGCATTATCCCTTGACTCAATACCTACAAATCCACTCTTCCGGGTATAAGTGTATACCTTATTTTTTTCCTGATCATATTTATTCAGCCCCTTATTAGTCCCAATAAATAAATTATTGTTCTCATCAACCACTAAAAGGTTGATAAAATTTGTAAGCAAACCGTCTTTTTCAGTAGTAAGATGCACCACAACACTGTCACCATCCCAGGCATAAACGCCTCTTGTTGTTCCCAGCCATATTTTTCCATTAATGTCTTCAGTGATTGAAGTAGGTGCTATTTCGATACCAAGATCAATTATTGAAAACTCTTCTTTATCAATATTATAACAGGTAAGGCCATTTCTTCTTTCCGATCCAATCCACACATTTCCCTTTTTGTCTGCATAAAGGGCCGTTATTCCATTCCCAGCCAGACCGTCGATTTGGCTAAACCTCGCACCTTCCTCTTTTATTGGATCCCAAAAAGCCAAACCATCATTTGTACCTATCCACAAATGATTGTTCTTGTCAAGTTCCAGGGCTTTGACAATCTGGTCGCGATACAAATTTTTATTCAAATATGTATTATAAATAAACCTTTCTTCTTGTGCTCTGTATTCAAGAACTCCTCCGCCATCAGTTCCAATCCATATATTATTGTCCCTGTCTTTTTTCAAGAACCTGATCTTATCAGGAATTGTGCTGTTCTCTCTGTTGTAAAATACAAATCTTTCCTCTCCTGATCCATCGGGATCATACACAGCAATACCTTTATTTGTACCAAACCAATATTTCCCGTTTCTGTCCTGTTGGATCGCCCAAACATTTGAATTCACCAATCCATCCTCACTATCAATTGTCACAAATTGTTCTCCTTTAAAAATGCTCATTCCCTGGGTTTGCGTTCCAATCAGAATATTTCCCTCATGATCCGTAATTATGCATTTTATCTCATTGTTATTCAGTCCATTAGAAGTATTATAATTTTTTGTGCCATTATTATTAAAGACAGTTATTCCACCTCCAAAAGTTCCAATCCAAACATTTCTCTCACTATCTTCATTGATACAGCTAATCCAATTATGGGTTACAACATCATGCTTATCATAGATAATCATAGTATCGGAACTTTTATCATATTTATATAGTCCGCCGTTATGTGTGCCAAACCACAAATTCCCACGTGAATCCTCAAACATGGTTGTTTTGAGAAAATATCTTGTTAATCCTGGTATGGAAAAACTCTCGAATCTGTCCGACTCTTTATTATATTTTTTAATCCCTACATCTGTAATACAATATATTCCTCTATCCCTTGTTATAGTTATGTTAAAAGCCAGATCACTAAGACCCTCACCTCCTTTATATTGTTTAACCTCCATAGATTTAGGAGGGCCATAATAATTTAAAACTTTCAGAATGCCCGATCCAATCGTTGAGATCCATAATGCATCCTGTTCAACTGCCCGAATTGAAGTAATATCCCCCTTGATTTCAATGCTGTCAAATATTATTTGTTCAAACTTTTCCCCATCATAAATTGTTATCCCGCCACCAAGATGCCCAAACCAGATTTTTCCGCGATGGTCTTCAAAAATACAGTATACACCATTATCAGCCAGGCCTTCTTCAGGTGAAAAGTTTTTAAAACCGGTACCATCAAACCGTGAAATCCCACCTTCAGTACCCAACCACAAATAGTCATTTCGATCCTGTAATAAAAAATAAACTTTTGAAGCATTCAGCCCCTCTTCCACTCCATATGTATCAAAATAATATTTCTGCGAAAAAGAATTGAAGGCTATGCTGAAAAAGATTAACATAAAATTATTCGCCCGCAAAGGCGAATAATTCTTTTTACCTGAAAAACAGCATTTAGATAAGCAGACATTTTACTCTACTTTGCTATAAAGAAGAAAGTTCCATTTTCATCTTCCATGCCTGATATTTTTCCAAATTGAGGCCGTTGCTGATTATTTTGCGCAACCGCAATGGTTACCTGTGAAACAATATTCTCGATCGGTATGCATGCATTCGGATTATTTGCCAGGGCATTTACAAATGTCCTGGTAAACTGGGAATTGTCAACCGCAAGTTCATATCCGGCTGAAGAAAACACCTGGGATGATTTAAATCTGGTAGCTCTCCAGTCATCACAACTTCTTTCCTCCGACACACTTCTCATTGCCTGATAAAAGGTAGGACCTGATTCACAGGCATCTGTAATAACAAGAGTATGAGTCACCCATTTTGAATATGTCTGTAAGGAAGCTTTAAGTGTATTGATATTAAAATATGTAAATTCATCGTCCCGTTTTGCATCAACAGGAATCCAATATCCTGTTTCATTTATAAATTTACCATGACCCGCATACCAGATCATTATACTGTTTACCTGATTACTTCTAACCAGATCCCGTAGCTCAATGGAAAAGAATTTCTCAAGTTGTTCTTTAGTCATATCTTTCTTTACCAAAATGTTATTTATTTGGTAATTTGCCAGGGCTCCTTGCATTATACTGATATCTTTTGTTGGGCCCTCCAAACTTGCAAATGTTTCATAATTGGAGTTCTCAATAAACACTACCCAGGTTTTTCCCATCGGATTATCCTGTGTTATAAGGCCTTCACGATTTAAATAAAATGTCTGTATAGTAATATTTCCGTATATGTCCTCAGCCTGAACTGCAAATTTATTTTTATTCATTATGCTGATAGTAGCAGAAAAAGTCGGATTCGGGGCATCAGGACGGTAGCTTGCTAAAATGCCTTCAATCATTATGGATTTCATCAGGCTTTCATCCTCAATTTTTCCCTCAACATACAGGCTCGGTTCATTCTCATTCAGATAAATCTCACCATTATCAGAAGCATATGGGGCCAGGATCTGAATGACCGGATTATTTATTTCAGTACGAACTATTTTAATTTCCTTAATTCCCTTATTTTCATATACATCAGTGCCAATTATTGTAATCTTGTCTATTCCCTTAATATCCACACTTGTAACAAATTCAAAATGTTCTCCCTTTTTCTCAAAGTGCACTTCCTTATCATTCACGAACAGGGAATGAAGATTATTTTGTTCTTCAACCTTTCCTTTGATAAGTACCTCCTCTTTCCCAAGCGGCAGCTTCAAAAATCCGGGTTCTGTTGTTACAGGATCAAGAAATAAAATGACTGGATTATCAGATTCCCGATTGATCTCAAACAAGCGTTCTTCAGCTTCATCTTTAAGTTTCATTGCCCTGCCATCATATTCCGATAATGCCGTTATTGCAGAGTAATCCTTTGCAGCTTTTTTATAATCCAAAATTTCTTCATATGATTTTGCTCTCAGGAAATATGATTCAGGGTTTTCAGAATTTAGAGTAATTGCTTTACTAAAGTCATTTATTGCATTAGTATGCTGATTGAATTCCTGATAATATGTTCCCCGAACAATATACATCTCAGTATCATCAGGGCAAATCAGGATTATCCTTGAAATGTCATTAATTGCATTAGGATACTCAAGCCTCTTTATGTATATTTGACTTCTTATAAAATAGGCTTTAGTATTCTTCCCATCTTTGCCAAGAACTCTATTGCAATCATTCATAGCATTATCAAGCTTATTAAGATCCATCTCAAGGGCAGCTCTCGACAGGTAGGGTTCAATAAAATTTTGATCAGCACCTATGGCTTGTGTAAAATCTGCCTTAGCTTGTTCCGGATTTTCCAGCTTTTCATAAACCAATCCATGATTATAATAATTCAAGGCACTCTTTTTTAATGATATTGCAGTATCAGCAACTTTAAGGGCTAACTCATAATTTTCCAATGCTAAAAGCGTTGTTACCTTTTCCTGATAAGCCTTCATATTTCTTTTTGAAAGTTTTGTGGATTTATTTAGTAAAGGAAGTGCCTCATCATATTTTCCGAGTTTGTTAAGTAATCTGCCAGCCTGATAATGTACATCCGAATCTTTAGGCATAAAAACTATGGCACGTTTATAATCATCAGCCGCATCATTATCCTTTCCCAGGATTTCATAGGTATTGGCCCTTGCCAGATATGCCTTTGTAAAATCAGGATCCATCTCAATTGCCTTGGAATATTGGGCAATAGCATCTGAGTAATTCTTGCTTCCAATAAACTTGTCGCCGGCTTTGTAAAATTTCCTTGCATTCTGGCCGTAAATAAAAATTGGAGTCAGCAGAATAAGAAAAATCAGACTTAAAACTATTTTTTTCGTTCTCATGATTGTATGTTTTAAATTTTGCTTTACCAATGTACTTTCAAAGTTACTGAAATTATATATCTTTCTCAATATCTTTACGATAGATTCATCATCAATGTTTTGCCATTAATCAAAATTCTGCTGTTCCTAATTACCTGAAAACTTGTATTAATAAAAAATACTTATACTTTCTCTTCGACTGAGGTAATATTTTCAACTTATATGATTAAATATTTAATTAAAAATTCTGGTATATTTCCAAATCAGTACTCCACATTTTAATGAGTCCGGTATATTTATCGGCTAAATGTGGAGCAGGCACTCCCTGATGAAAATATTTTGCCCCTTTAAAGACCCTGGCTTCATCCCATAACCCTGATAACAACAAACTATTAATAGTTTTGGTTCCGCCTTCAATTAATAGTGAAACCATTTCTTCCCTATAAAGATAATCCATAATTTGGGGCCATATCGGTTGGGAAAAATCAAGAGTTTCAAATTTTACTAAATCCCGGTGTTTTCTTATTTTCTCAGTAAATACAACGGTTTTAATACTCCCGCTGAATAATTTAAGTTTATGATTTAATTTCAGATCCCTGTCAATAACCAGCCTTAGCGGAGAATTCCCGGACCAATCCCTCACATTCAAAGAAGGATCATCTTTTTGAGCTGTTTTTGTTCCTACTAGAATTGCTTCCTCTTCAGAACGCCATTTATGAACCAGAATGCGTTCATAAGGACCTGAAATCCAGTTTGGAGCAATTTTGCTGTTTTGTCCTCTTTGTATATCAACAAAACCATCAGCCGATTGGGCCCATTTCAGAATGATATAGGGTCTTTTCTTCTCATGAAAAGTAAAAAACCTTCTGTTAATGAACCGGCTTTCTTCATTCATAATACCAACCTCTATGTTGTATCCTGCTGATTTCATTTTATCAATTCCTTTCCCTGC
>JAUWMO010000366.1 GCA_030613125.1 Bacteroidota bacterium
ATCCGAAGAGTATATTCTCCATAAGGCATCCGACTCCGCTAACTTCGTCCAACACTGACCATACATTCCATCCATCAAGTCTCTCAGACTGGTTGATGACGAACCCAATTTCATAGGCTTCTTGAGGAAGAAATTTTCATAAACGTCTTCCCAAAGAGTCGTTCTTACCAATAATATAGTGTTCGAGGTCAACATTTCGAACAATTTATCTAGCGAAATAAACCTAAAAATGGGAAAGTCTAGTGAATTCTCGCTCGCAAGATTGTAACAGAGTTTCTCCGGATCCTTCTCGAGTTTGTAAGGATATTGGCTACAAACTTCTCTTTGTATGGGTCAATCATTATTGACTATCGTTTCCTCACTTAAGGGGTATAACTGCAAATACCTAAAATCGGTACGGAGTTAATAACGATGAAGTTCTTCAAGATCAATTTTGAATGCCTCAAATATCTTTCTTTGTTTTTTTGAGATTTCACTTATAATTACTTCATCGTTATATTTTGTGAGTTTAATCTTTTTCAGTTCTGCAATTAATTCCCGCATAGTATATTTTTTAAAAAGCTTTTCTGCTCTCATAATTTTTATTATTTCCGATTGAATTATTAGGGCCAGAAAATTTATAAACAACCTGGCATCAGCATTAAACTGACTATGAACCCTGAGCCTGTCTCCGTCCATTTCATTTTTTAATAAATCAAAGATCTTCTCTACTTGATCTTTGTTCCGGTAATTCGCTAAAATTGTTTCTTTATCTAAATCATCCCTGTTTGTAGAAAGAATAAAATATCCAAATTTTGAAATCTTAGCTTTTATGGTTATAATATTCCTTTCCAGCATGCCAGAGGATCTGCTCCATTTGAAGAAATTCTGATATGCTTTTATGATGTTGTTCTCCTTAAATATCCGGGCTTCTTTCAGGCTTGAAAAAAGTCTGTTCTTAATAATGTTGTTTTCAATATCGATCAATTTTTTCATAAATAATTGCCTCTGGTCAAGTTCCGCTTTCTCGTTCAGGAAGATGTGAGAAGAATAAGATTGCTCGTTAAACTGGATTTCTGATTTTACATGCGATAGCAACTCGTTATTAAAGGTAAAATTGCTGCCAATATCATTAAGCTCTTTTTTATGTGTTTTTATTAGTTCTTTGACTTTCTTCAAGCTAAATGGCAGAGGTTGGATAAAACTTATATTCTCTTGATGTTTATCCATTTCTGAAATATTTGCAGTACTGAAAAAGCCCCTGTCAAGGATAAACATAAACTCATTCAGCCCAAAACTTTTCAAATAAGTAACGCAATTTTTTAATGTCGTTACATCAACAATACTTCCTGGATATAAGGTGTAAAAAATTGGCAGAGATTTACTATTGCAAAAAACCACTCCCATGTTTAATTGGGCAAGGTTCTCATTATCTCGATTGTAGCCCCATTCAATAAATTCAATATTTGTCGAATAACTTGATATTGAAGTAATGTCATAATATAAAGCATCAACAGGCTGAAGATGGGCAATCCATTGTTCCTGGAATTCTATCCTTTGATGTTGATTACGTCCTATTTCATCACAAAATTTTGATATTGCCGATGAATCCATTTTATTGGTATTTGGAAGATAATGTTCTTCATGCCAGTACGGGAAAAGATATAATGGACTGGATTCAATTATCTCATAAAATGCCAAGGCAATAAGTTCTGCATAATGGTTCGGGAAGCTTTCTTTAACAATATCGTACAAGCCAATTTTGTTAATAATCCAGTTCAACATGAAAATATTTCCATAGCTTTTATGAATAATGTTGCTATGGATTTGTTTAATTGAAGGCCTTTTCTTTGCATCTTTTGGACCTATATAAGTGCGTTTCTGCCTGGATTGCTTTTTGTCTTTATCCCAGTAACTATCTACCTTGTAGAGATATATTCGGCCCTTAATTTTTTGTTCAACTATATACGACATCGTTATTATGTTTATAACGATGAATATAGCATATTATATTATTGTTATTTAGTTGGTTAGTGTTTAATTATCAACATGGTTATTAACCACAAAACCGATTTTAGGTTCATAGGCTCCAATATCAGGTGCCGACCCTTCATAATCTGTCAACAGATCCTCATATAGTTGTCCATTATCAAGACATGGTGAGGTATTCTTTAAACGAAAATCATTCCCAAGAGGATCTGTGAATATCGGGTCCCCCTCAATTCCATCTGACTCAAATCCATTTTCATTCATAAAATCCGGAAATACCGCTGATGAACAATCATTATTGTAATAACTGTCTTCTCCGGAGGTTTGAATGCCGAAGGTATCGATGCCCTCGAAATAATAGGCATTATTAAAATGGACAATATGATCGTTCCACCAACCCATCCTTCTGCCGCATATGTTATAATCCACATACCAGCTGTTATTAAAGATATAGAAGGGCTGCGACATGGTTCTCTCGCTGCTGGATATCTTATAGATGGCCCATCCATCCTCGCAGTCAGGTTTACTCAGTCCAGTATTCCCGTAGAGGTAAATGGGTCCGCCACCAACCTCCGTGCCTGATATAAAGGCATCCCCATTGATCATCCGGTAATGATAGACAAACAGGGTGTGGCAATAAACTTCTGGTTCAAGTACATTGTCCGAAGTATTAATTATCAAATTATTATAAACATCGCCATTTGAGCTAGCCAGAAAATCCATCCGCCCCTCATTGACCGGGGATAACCTGAATGCATTAAAAGTATTTTTGATCTGGTTGTTCCTTAATACAAATACACCGCTTATCCTGTCTCCCTGGAAAATGCTCCCGTTAAAGTGTCTGTACTTACCATGGTGAAGCTCTTCCCATGTGTAACCGTCTTCATGAGTCCATACCCTTATGTCCTGTTCCCACCTGCAGTTTTCAATCAGAAAGTGGTGACTTTTCCTCCCTTTGGCGTATAATAGTCTTTTCCCACCAAACACATCACACTGCTTAATTGATAGATAAGAAACATCAACTGAAGTAATGATATCGGTCCAGCAATCCCTGATCCTGAATCCCTCAATGACAATCCAGG
>JAUWMO010000156.1 GCA_030613125.1 Bacteroidota bacterium
CTTTAAGTATAGTCTCCAACAGGATGGACCAAATTCCGTCAAAAGACAGTATGCCCGGTTCGCTCTACAGCGATTTGGCAAGGCTTTACGAAAAAGCAGTACAATTCCCGAGCGGGGGATCAATAACAATTATTGCAGTTACAACATTATCGGGAGGTGATATTACACATGCAATTCCTGACAATACGGGTTATATTACCGAAGGGCAATTATTTCTGCGTAGAGATACGGATATTGGAAAGGTGATTATCGACCCCTTCCGTAGTTTGTCGCGATTAAAGCAACTTGTTATCGGGGAAAAAACACGAGAAGACCATCCGCAAGTTATGAATGCAGCAATCCGGCTTTATGCTGATGCTGCAAATGCAAAAACAAAGTTGGAAAATGGTTTCGACCTGACTGATTACGATGAAAGAACCATGAAATTTGCAAAAGAATATTCAGATAAACTGCTTGCTATAGATATAAACATAGAAATTGAGGCGATGATCAACACAGCTTGGGAATTATTAAATAAATATTTCTCAGTTGCCGAAATTGGTATAAAATCAGAATTTGTTGAAAAATACGGAAAAAGAAAGGAAAATTAATGAATTATTAACAATAATATTTTGGGCAAGGGACATAATGAGCTGATTTATAAAGATGTACTGGAATATGAATTCTAAAAAACATGGCAATAAAATTTCAATACAATAAAACAGCATTGCAAAGCCTTAATAAACAACTGAATATGAGGCTTAATGCACTTCCTGTAATAAAAAATAAGGAAATGGCATTACGTATGGAAGTAAAAAAAGCAAAAAACAAGGTAAAAGAATTAGATGAAAAATTATCTCAAAGAATACAGGCATACACTTTAACACCGGGCATTTGGAATGAATTTAATTCAAATCTTATTACACTTGATGACATAAAAAAATCGACAAAAAAAATTGCAGGTATAAAAACACCTGTTTTAGAAGAAGTAATTTTTCGGATTGATGATTTTAGTTTGTTCAATAATCCGAAATGGTTTCCTGAAGGAATTTCAATTGTAAAAGAATTAGCGGAGATTGTAATAGAAAGGGAGTTTTTTAACAGAAAGATGGAATTGCTCAATCATGCAAGAAGAAAAACAACACAAAAAGTAAATTTATATGAAAAAGTTCAAATTCCCGGCTACGAAGATGCAATAAGAAAGATCAAACGCTTTCTGGAGGATGAAGAAAACCTGTCAAAATCGTCACAGAAAATTATTAAAAACCGTCAGCAACAACAATTGGAGGTAACCAGATGATAATACCGATGCAAAAATATTCTTTCCTTGTTTTTCATAAGGAATACGATGATTTTTTGAAAGATTTGCAACAGCTTGGTGTGCTTCATGTAATTGAGAAAGAAACTGAAATCAGTGATAATATCAGGGAAAAATATCAATTAGTAAGTCGCATTGATAAAATAATTAAGACCCTGGAAAAACGCGAAACAGAGAAAAATGATAACTGTCCTGATTCTGACGGATTGAAAATTATTGAAGAAATAATACAAAAGCAAGAGGAATTAGAGGCATTGCAACAAGAACTTGCTGCTGCCCATAAAGAACTCGTCAAAGTAAAGCCCTGGGGTAATTTTTCCGCTGAAATTATTAACAAACTAAAAGATGAAAATCTCTACGTGAGGTTTTTTATCACTTCTAAAAAGAAATTTAATACCAAACTGCTTTCTGAGTATAATGCAGAAATAATTACTGAAAGCGGAAACTATATCTATTTTATTATTATACAACAAGGCGATGAAGAACTAAATATTGATGCCGAAGAAGTTAAACAACCCGAAAACTCCCTTTCTGAAGTAATAAGACGTATAAAAGAAACAGAAGATAAAATAACGCTAATAAACAATGATTTTGACAATTACTCCAAAACATCAATACCGCTGCTCAAACAAGAAAAAGAAGTAATAGCAGCAAATTTGGAATATGAGAAAGTAATATTAAATACTGCCGTTGAAGCAGATGAAAAGATGAAAATACTTGAAGGCTGGGTTCCGGGGACAAGGAAAAAACAAATTGATGATTTTTTGGATAAGAGCAACATATTGCACATAATTGAGAAAGCTACAAAAAAAGACAAGGTTCCTGTTTTGTTACAAAACAACAGGTTTAGTAAATTGTTTGAGCCTATCGGAAAATTGTTTTCGTTACCAGCTTATTCCGAACTTGACCTAACCGTGTTCTTCGCACCATTTTTTATGATGTTTTTTGGTTTTTGCCTGGGCGATGCCGGATATGGTTTATTATTTGTGATTGGAGCAGGTATTTACAAACTAAAAGCAAAAAAGGAAATTAAACCTTTACTGTCCTTAATACAACTTCTGGGTATAGCAACCGTTATCTTCGGGATTATTTCGGGAACATTTTTTGGTATTAATTTAATACAAACAAATATTAATCTACTTGCAAATTACAGAAACCTGTTCCTTAATCCCGACAACATGTTTAATCTGGCATTAGCACTGGGTGCATTACAAATTATTTTCGGGATGTTTATAAAAGCAGTAAATCAGATAAAACAATATGGGTTCACGCACTCACTTGCAACTTTTGGATGGCTCATAATTTTGATAGGTAGTGGAATTTATATGGTCTTAACAAAGTTAGAATATATAGCCGCAAACAATATTATTTTATATGCTATTCTTTCACTTGGTGGATTTTTAATTGTATTTTTTAGCGATGTTGAAATCAGTATCCCTGCACGTATCGGAAAAGGAGTTTGGGATATCTACTCAACAGCAACCGGAATATTTGGCGACCTATTGTCATATATTCGTTTGTTTGCACTAGGATTGTCGAGCGCTATTTTAGGGTTTGTAATAAACGATATTGCCATGCAAATACTTGGGTCGTCACCTATAATCGGACCTGTATTTTTTGTAATATTCCTTTTGCTCGGACATGGTTTAAATATATTAATATCATCTCTCGGTTCTTTTGTTCATCCCATGCGACTCACATTTGTTGAGTTTTATAAAAATGCCGGGTTTACAGGGGGAGGAAAAGAATATAAACCCTTTTCGGCATAATATAAAAGCGAAGTAAATCAATAAATCTAAAATAAATTATTAATAAATTTTAAAAGGAGAATTATTATGACAACAGCAGTAATACTTGCCTATGTAGGGCTGGCATTAATGATCACATTAGCTGGCATCGGAAGTGCAATAGGTGTTTCATCGGGCGGAAACGCCACGATAGGAGCTTTAAAGAAAAATGATGAGGCTTTCGGGAGTTATATGTTATTAAGTGCATTGCCCGGAACCCAGGGGCTTTACGGTTTTGCAGGCTTTTTTATTATCAATACAAAACTTTCAGAGCTTGTTGTTGATGGAGTTTTGACATTATCCATATATCAGGGAATTGCAGTTTTTGCGGCGGGAGTTGCATTAGGATTTGTCGGACTTATGTCGGGAATAAAGCAAGGCAGCGTTTGTGCATCTGGAATTGCTGGTATAGGCTCAGGGCACGATATTTTCGGCAAAACAATGGTGCTTGCCGTATTCCCCGAATTGTATGCAATTATTGCCTTTGCAGCAACATTTATAATTAGTGCCGGATTGTAAGTATAGAAAACGAACAGCATAAACTTTATGTAAATAATTACATGTCCAATCTGAAAATGACCTCAGATATTTTCGCGACCAGGCATTGACAAGTGGTATCAATGACGTTAAGAAGGGAAATTCCTATTATAAGAACAAAATAGTTGAAAAAAGTGAATTGCACAAGAATAGAATTAAACTGTAAAAAATCATCAGATGAAATGAAATAATACTAACTTTGTGCCTTAAATTATTTTTTAACAATGAAAAAAGGAACAGTAAAATTTTTCAATGAATCTAAAGGATTTGGATTCATTATCGAAGAAGATTCAAAAAACGAATACTTCGTACACATTTCTGGAATAATTGATGAAATTAAAGAAGGTGACATTGTAGAATTTGAATTAAAGGAAGGTAAAAAAGGATTAAATGCAGTAAATGTTAAGTTAATTTAATATTTATTCTTTATTTATTTTTAATTTTGAGAAAGGCCTGTTAACCGTGCAGGCTTTTTTGGTATTTATTTTTTTTCAATAATATCTTTTTAACCAGGAAAGAAACGGAATATTAATTATTGATATTTTTAACAGAAAGTACCAGTGCATAACACCAGCGAAACCTGCATTCCAGCCTACACTGCTGGCAGGAAAACGCAGTTTGGCCAAACCGTTATCGATAACAAAATGTAAATAATTTGAAATATGAAAAAAACACATTCATTTCATATTCCTGTTATGGGAATTGGATTTACCATTGATACTCCATTAAAGGTTTCTCATTATGGTATTGATTCTGTTATTTCCTTAGTTGATGACTTTCTTCTTGAAAAGTTAAGAGAGATGTACTGTGGTAAATTTGCAATCCCTTATAATGAGATTACAGAAAAAACCGAAGATTTCAGAGCAAAAAGAATTACATCCTATCTGAATTTAATAAACAACTTAGCAGAAAAGAAATTTGAAGAATTTAAAAATGCTACTATTGAGAAAGGTAATGAGATAAAAGAATACTTCAATATGTTACCTGTCAGTTCAACCATAAAACAAGAATTCAAGATTTTGACAGAAAAATATTTTAATTTAATTAAAATTAGGAACTGGATAAAAGACAACTTATCAATGGGCAGTATTGATGTAAATATTATGACCAAAATTGATAATGATAATTACTCAAAAGAAGGAAAATTACCTGTAGAATACAATGATGCCCATGCTGCACTTAGGGGGTATGCGAATAGTGATTTAAATTCTTCCATAGTACTTTCGGCAGGAATGAATCCTAGATTGTATGGCTATTTAGAGCAATTTGAAGATTTTTACCCTGATGAAAATGGGGAAATAAAAAAGAAAATTGTTTTAAAAGTCAGTGATTACAGGTCGGCTTTGATTCAAGGTAAATTTTTGTCTAAAAAAGGACTGTGGGTTTCAGAATACAGAATTGAATCAGGACTTAATTGTCGAGGACATGCTTTTGCTACCGATGGATATCTCCTGGGTCCTATATTAGCTCAATTTAGGGATAATCGAAAAGAACTGATTCAATCAATTCACGAAATTCTGGTTCGGGCACTTTCTAACAAAAATCGTTCAGTACCTGAAACAGAATTGCCACTAAAAATTACTGCTCAAGGTGGTGTTGGTACGGCTGAAGAACATCAATTTCTAATCGATCATTATCAAGTCGATTCAGTAGGATGGGGCACTCCTTTTCTTTTAGTACCTGAAGCAACGACAGTTGACGATTATACTCTAAATAAATTAATTGAAGCTAAAGAAGATGATTTATATTTAAGTAATATATCTCCATTAGGTGTTCCATTCAATAATCTTAAAGGTAATACTAAAGAGCTTGAAAAATTATCTTTGGTTGATAAAGGAAGACCAGGTAGTTCATGCCCTAAAAAATATCTTGTTTCTAATAAAGAGTTTACTGAAAAAACTATTTGTACAGCCTCGCGTCAATACCAGCGTTTAAAATTAAAAGAACTAGACGAAGAAGGAGTATCTCCTGATGAGTACCAAAACAAATTTGAAAAGATTGTTGACAAATCATGCCTTTGTGTGGGATTAGGCACATCTGCTTTGTTGGTAAATAATTTAGACACTAAGGTTGAGGGTGATGGAGTTTCAGTTTGTCCGGGTCCAAACATGGCGTATTTCTCAAAAATAATGAGCTTAAAAGAAATCACCAATCATATTTACGGAAGATCAAATATTATCGATAGAACCGATCGTCCAAATATGTTTATAAAAGAACTAACAATTTATATTGATTTTCTAAAAAACAAAATAGAGGAAACGAGAGTTTCTATGACAAATAAACAAGAAAAGTACTTGTTAACTTTTGTGAAGAATCTAAAAGAAGGCATTAGCTATTATTACAGGTTATTTAATGACTTGAAGGACAAATTTGAAGATACAAAATCCAGCATTTTAAATGATTTAGATGCTAGTAAGAAAACTTTACATCTTCTAAATTTAGAAATAGAAAATCTATCGCTAGTAATGGCTATTGCGCATTAACTTGCCTGCCGGTCTCCGGACGCTTACGCTATAGCTTCAGCGGCAGGTTGAAATAGTGGAGCAATAATAATTTAGGATATATTTTTGCACCAATATTCCTTGTTTTTACTATTATTAGTTCGATATTCTAATTTATGTATTTGACTAAAATAAGGAAAGGAAGTAAAACAACGTATTAAAAGCAGGCTTTTAATACGTTGTTTGTATATGATTAATATATTACACTCTTATCTGACCATCCCCATAAATGATATACTTTGAAGTTGTAAGTTCATTCAATCCCATAGGTCCTCTGGCATGAAGTTTCTGGGTGCTAATCCCTATCTCTGCACCGAATCCGAATTCATAACCGTCTGTAAATCGTGTTGAAGCATTCACATATACTGCTGCTGCATCAATCTCATTTAAAAACCGTTGAGCATGTGAATAATTCTCTGTGATAATGGCTTCCGAGTGTTTTGTCCCGTATATGTGGATGTGGTTTAAGGCTTCATCAAGCGAACCAACGACCTTAACGGCAAGGATCAGATCAAGGTATTCAGTTGACCAGTCCTCTTCGGTTGCCTGTTTTGCATCGGGGTAATATTTAGCAACTGTATCGTCACCCCTGATTTCCACGTTTTTATCAGATAGTTTACGGCAAATTCCCGGAATAAACTCCCCGGCAATCCCGGAATGAACCAGCAGTGTTTCTGCTGCATTGCAAACCCCCGGTCGTTGAGTTTTGGCATTGATAGTGATGGCGACAGCTTTTTTAAGATCAGCAAAATTATCAACATAAATATGGCAATTGCCTACCCCTGTTTCAATGACCGGAACCGAACTGTTTTCAACCACTGTTTTAATCAGACCCGCTCCGCCTCTGGGGATGAGCAAGTCCAGGTACTCATTTAATTTCATCAGGCCTATGGCACTTTCGCGGGTAGTGTCTTCAATTACCTGGACTGCTTCAACAGGGAACTCGTAATATGCCAAAGATTGTTGAAGGATCTTTTGAATGGCCAGGTTGGAATTGATAGCCTCTTTCCCACCCCTTAGAATAGAGGCATTACCAGTCTTCAGACATAATCCGAATGCATCTACTGTAACATTGGGCCTCGATTCATAAATTATCCCGATAACTCCGATCGGGACCCTCTGTTTTCCGATCATCAGTCCGTTTGGTCTTTTGTTCATACTTAGGACTTCTCCTACCGGATCATTCAATGAAGCAATTTCCTGTAAGCCTTCAGCCATGCTTAAAATCCTGCTTTCATTCAGGGTTAACCTGTCCAGTAAAGCACCACCTATTCCATTCTCTTTTGCTGAAAGAAGGTCCTTTTTATTCGCAGTTAGTATTTTTTCTTTTTGTTCCAGAAGAAATTCAGCCGAGCGTATTAAAACATCATTTTTCCTGTCAGAAGAAACTTTCATCAGATAGTTAGCCGCCTCTTTTGCTTTCTTTCCTTTTATTATCAATTCTTCCATAATTTTCTTTTCATGTTGGTTCATTTTTTATTTTTTCCATAGCCTTTTCATATGTATTAAGTTTTATGTAAAGTTCTGAATGTTAATTAATTGTTGAATGCTGGTAGCTAAATCCTCTGGTACCTGTTACCTCACAAGTTAAATTAATTTTTAATGGTGTTCGGTGAACCGACAGCGCCTAGCGCTGGAGCTCACGAATACCTTATAAA